>CAVHEY010000090.1:0-6476 GCA_963635155.1 Bacteroides stercoris | reverse complement strand
TTTTGGTTGAGATAGTCAACGGCAAGCTGAGCGTAGAGTCCTGCGCCCTTTACCATTTCAGCCTCGTCAACCTTGAATTTGCCGTGATGATTTGCATAAACGGCATCAATTTCCGGATTGCGCACTCCTACCATACAGATTGTTCCCGGAATCTCCCGCATCATCTCGGAGAAATCCTCGCCGCCGGTTACAGGCTTCAGGCGCTGCACCTTGCCCTCGCCGAAGGTCTTTGCCACCGCACCCCGAGCCAGCTCGGACAGCTTTTCGTCGTTGATGGTTGGGTCTACGATTGGCGTATAGATAAGCTTGCCCTCGCAGCGATGGGCCGCTGAGATATTCTTTACGATGCGCTCCATGGCTTTTGGAAGATACTCGTTAACTTCTCTGGAGTAGCAGCGGGTGGTACCCACCAGCTTTGCGGTGTCCGCAACGATGTTCCAGCCAGTGCCGCTGTTAAAGGAGCCAACGGTAATCACCGCCGGATCCTGTGGGTCAATTTCCCGGCTGATAATCTTTTGCAGTTCCTCTACCACCGCGCAGCCGGTTGTCAGAGCGTCCATACCCTGCTGAGGTGCGGAGCCGTGACTGCCCTTGCCCTTGATCTCGATCTCAAACATATTCGCTCCCGCCATTACAGCTCCCGGAGCAACGGCAACATATCCGCTGTCAACATCCGCCCATACATGCAGCGCGAAACAAGCGTCTACGCCTTCCAGAGCGCCGTCCTTGATCATCAATTTTGCGCCTTGGCCGTTCTCTTCCGACAGCTGGAAACAGAGCTTTACCGTACCGTTGATCTCATCTTCCATGTCCTTGAGGATTTTCGCGCAGCCCAGCAGCATGGCGCTGTGACTGTCATGACCGCAGGCGTGCATGACACCGGGGTTTGTGGAAGCATAATCAAAGTCGTTTTCTTCCTGCACCGGCAGGGCGTCCATGTCAGCCCGAAGCAAAACGCATTTGCCCGGCTTCTTGCCGCCGATGGTGGCAAGGGTTCCGGTGCCCGCCATAGGAACGAAGGGAATACCCATTTTTGTCAGTTCCTCGCGAATCTTCTTTGCCGTGTTTTCTTCCTGTAAGCTGAGTTCCGGATACTTGTGGAAGTATCTCCGCATTTCTATGGTATAATCCGCATATTTTTGTGCCGCTTCAGCAATATTCATCTTATTTGCAGCCTCCTTTTCCTTCGCCGTTTAAGAAATCAATCGTAACCTGTACGAACAGGGCGACGCTGCGCTTTAAGATGCTTTCGTCGATATCGTATTTTTCGTTGTGGTTGCCGTAGCAGTGTACATCGTCATAGCTTCCCATAAAGCCGAAAACTCCCGGAATTTTTTCAAGATACAGGGAGAAGGATTCTCCGCCCATGGTAGGCGGCTGTTCTTCCAGCGCGTCCTCTCCGAAAAGCTTTATTGCGGCGTTTCTGGAAATGGAGAGCATATTTTCGTCGGAGTTGATTGTAGGCGGCCACATCTCCTTGTAGTCGATTTTTGCGGTTACGCCCAGGGCTTTTCCTGTATTTTCAACGATCAGGCTCAGATCCTTTTGAAGGTTCTTACGAACTTCCGAATCGAAGGTTCTCAGGGTGCCTTCCATGATAACCTGATTTGCCACGCAGTTCCAGCGAGCGCCGCCGTGAATGGTTCCGATGGTCAGTACCAACGGATTCAGCGGATTGTTTCTGCGGGAAACATAGGTCTGCAAATTCATTGCGATGCTGCAGGCTGCGATAATCGCATCGTGTCCGTCCTGGGGGCACGCACCGTGGGAGGCATAGCCGTCAACGGTGATGGTGAACATTCCGCCTGCCGCCATGATATTGCCCTTTGAGAAGGTGGCATTGCCGCTGTGTCCTCCGCACCAGGTGTGCATACCGAAGCAAGCGTCCATGCCGTCCAGACAGCCGTCCTTGATCATAAGGGACGCTCCCTGCAAGGTCTCCTCTGCCGGTTCGAAGCAAAGGTTGATGGTTCCGCAAAGCTCGTCTTTAATTTCATTCAAAATCTTCGCTGCTCCCAGCAAAACGCTGATATGCGTGTCGTGTCCGCAGGCGTGCATACATTCCGGATTTTGGCTGGCGAAAGGAAGTCCCGTGGCTTCGTGTACTCCCGAAAGTCCGTCGATATCCGCCCGGAGCATGATGCCCTTGCCCGGCTTTCCGCCGTGAATGACACCCAAGAGTCCCGTGTGATCCGGGAAGGTCTTGTATTCGATACCCATTGCGTCCAGATCCGCCGCGATGGCTTTTGTGGTTTCCACTTCATGCATCGATGGCTCCGGATGGGCGTGGTAATATCTTCTTCTCTCAATTACATAATCTTCGTTGGCTTTCGCCATTTCCCAAACATCTTTCATTTTATTTACCTCCTTATGAATAAAAAGCGCCCGTTTGTATATAGGACGGGCGCCAGATTAGCAATTACAGCAAGGTTGCGAAGATACCTGCGATAAATACAGAAGTAATGGTTACTGTGATGAAGCCGCCAACTACCATTGATGGGAACATCTTGCTCAGTAAGTACTGTCTTTCCTCTTCCGTTTCACTTACGCCCTTGCAAGTGGATTCTGTGATGATCGCGTCACACGGGAATCCGTATAATGCGGTAAGTCCGTTAGCAAATGCCAGCTCGAAAGGCATCTTGAGAATCTTCGCGATGATGAAGGCAAAGACACCCATACCTGCAACGCCGATGAGGATCAGGAGAATCATCGGTCCGATGATGGTCTTGAGCATTGCCGGTGTGCAGTCCTTCAGACCGTCAAATACGTACATCATAAGAGCGAACATGATGATCTGGAAGGAGTTTGCTCTGTTCAAAAGGCTTGTGTCAAGGAAGCCGATGGTAGTGAAGGCAACGCCCAGTACCAAAGCCCAGATTGCGCCGCTGATGGTTCCGATTCCAGGGAAGTTTACCGTTCCCAGCTGAGTTGCAAGCCATGCCACAATACCCAGTTTCAGGAGCATAAGCCCTGCTGTGTTGTATTTGTCAGGAATCTTCGGCAGTAATTTCTTTCTGTCGTCGGTAGGAATTGCCGTCATGCCGGCGTTTGCCATTTCGATTCTGTCCTTCTCGGTAATTACGATGGAGCCGTCCCGGAGACCCTTTACCAGCTTCTTGCCGTAGGACTGAAGGCAAATCGCTGTCAGCGGGTAACCTACGAAGCCCTGTACGCAGTACATGGCGATGGCGAATACTGCCGCAAGCTCCAGCCCTGCTTCCTGAGCCGCCGTCTGCATCATGGTTGCTGCTACGATACCGCCTGTCAGAGGTGGAAGTCCTGCAATAATGAGCTCTCTATCCATGAACAGACCGCCTACAAAGTAACCGAGGACCATCATGCCGGCAAGTCCTGCCAAGCAGACGACGATGGTTCTCCACTGTTCTTTCAGCTGCTTAAGGCTGATAACAGTACCCATGTGGGTGATCAAAAGATAAATACCGATGGTGCTTCCGAATGGAATAAGCATGGAGTCGCTTACCACTGTCTTTGGAATGATTGTCCAGTATCCCACCAGCATAACACAGGCTGTTACGAAAACCGATGGAACCCATGCTTTTGTAATCGTTGCAACAACTTCACCGATAACGTAAACGATGCCGCAGATTACAAATGCGAGTACAAAATTATACATAGCGTTTTTCCTCTCTTTCTCTTGTGTTCTAAATCTATTGCCTCCCTTTTGCAAGCGCGCTATCTTCTTGCAGGTGCGGCGTCAGGCAATCTTCTTAGGATTCTTGCATAATTACAAAAGGGGATCGCCTGATAAACAAATTTTAAACGGCAAATTTATGCCCTTGCGCTATCCAAATATTTCAGCGCCACGGAGCTCATCGCCGCCATGCCGTATGGCATCGCTTCTTCTTTGACCGCGCATTTCGGATTGTGAAGTGCCACCAGCGGACCCTCATGCCCTGCGAAAAGCATCATATAGCAGCCCGGTGTGTCGGTCATCTTGGTGAAGTAACTGAAGTCCTCGCTGAAGGACAGCGGTTTTTCAAAGTGAACGATGTTTTCTTCGCCCAGCGCTTCGCCTACGGCGCCCTCCGCCAGCTCCGTCAATGCCTCGTCGTTATAGCAGGCCGGATAGCCTTCGTAATGGTTGATATCAAACTTGCAGCCCGAAACCTTTTCCATTCCCGCCGCGATGTCGAATACCTGTTTCGTTACATCTTCGCGAATGCTGTCAAGGTAAGACCTTGCGATGCCGCTGAATTTGGCTTCCTCCGGAATGACATTCGGCGCTTCGCCGCTGTGAATGCTGCAAACCGGAAAAATCACGGTTTCCAGCGGGTCAACATAATGTCCCGGAATCTGCTGCAACAGGGTAACCGCCTGGCAAGCCGCCAGAATCGGGTCTTTGGTCAGATGGGGCGTAGAGCCGTGTCCGCCCTTTCCCCTAACGGTTATATCGTAAAGGTCTACCGATGTAGTAAGCGGTCCCGCAAGCATACCGATTTTGCCGATTTTTTCGTCCGGGAAAACGTGCATACCGAAGATTGCGTCCACATGGGGGTTTTCCAAGGCTCCCACTTCCACAAGCTCCTTGGCTCCTCCCGGAAGGGTGTCCTCGCTGTGCTGGAAGATCAGCTTAACGGTTCCGGCAAAGTCATCTCTGTGGCTACAGAGGATTTTTGCCGTTCCCAGCAGCATGGAGGCGTGCATATCGTGTCCGCAGGCGTGCATCATGCCCGGTTCTTCGCTGCTGTAAGGAAGTCCCGTTTCTTCCGTCACCGGAAGGGCGTCGATGTCCGCTCTGAGGGCTACGCATTTTCCCTCTCCCTTGCCGCCGTGGATCAGTCCGATGACTGCGGTGGGTACCGGGGAAAGAATTTCGTCCACGCCGATTTCCGCCAATTTTTCTCGAATCAGTTCGGAGGTACGAAATTCCTTGCGTCCGATCTCGGGGTGCCTATGAATACTTCTTCTTATTTCTACGATTTCTTCTAATATATTTTGCGCTTCTTCGTATAAGCTCATTTTTCTGCCTCCATTTGCTGTGTATGTTTCATGCATAACGTTTACAATTTTATTCTATCGTTATTCTATTATTTTTAATTGTTCGCCTTTTGACAAACTTTACGTTTTTATTTCCGTATAGTCTTTGTCCCTTATAAAGGAGTTCAGCGCCTGCCTTAATCGGATTCTTATCCCGTTTTCTTAGCATTTTCTTTGCGCCTTCCCTTTCATAGATGAAATTTTACTCCTTTCTTTGTGTTTTGTCAACTATAAAATGAAATTACTTTTGTGTTTTTTGGACATTTTTCCGAATCTTATCTCTTTTTTAATCTTTGTTAATTTCTCTTGACAAATTTCCTTTATCGTCCTATCATGGTTGTATCATAACCTGAACAATCGGAGGGATTTTTTATGAAACGTACGGAAAGAGTCGGGGCGATAATCAAAATTCTCAGCGACGCGCCAAATAAGACCTATACCTTGCAGTATTTCTGCGACCTCTTCGGAGCCGCAAAATCCAGCGTCAGCGAAGATATCAAGTCCGCCAGCGAGGCGCTGGTTTTCACCGGCAGCGGATATCTGGAAACCACCGCAGGGGCGAAAGGCGGCGTAAAGTTTGTTCCCGACATAGCAAAGGAATCGGTTCAAAGCCTGCAAGAGGAGTTTTGCGGGAGGCTGTCCGACCCTTCCCGGATTCTCGGCGGCAATTTTATCTATACCTCGGATCTTTTCTACGATTCGCACCTCATTAACAAGATCGCGCTGGTTTTCGCCGTAAAGTTCAAAAACTGCGGGGCCGACTACGTGGCCACGGTGGAAACAAAGGGCATTCCCCTCGCCGCCTGCGTCGCCCATCTGATGAATATTCCTCTGGTTGTGGTTCGCCGGGAAGCGAAGATCTCGGAGGGGTCCACCGTGAGCATAAACTATTTCAGCGGTTCCTACGACAGGATTCAGAGAATGTCCATGTCAAAGCGCGCCATCGCCTCCGGCAGCAAGGTCCTCATCATCGACGACTTTATGCGGGGCGGCGGCAGTGTCGTGGGCATATCCGAAATGGCTGCCGAGTTTAACGCTTCTGTCGCAGGGGTGGGGGTCGCCATCGCCTCCCTAAGCCCCGAACATAAAAAGGTTGCGGACTACACCTGTCTTGTCTATATGGGGGATATCCCGCCGGGAGGAAAGGAAATTCCTCTTTTCCCAAATCCGGACATTTTTTAGCGCATTTTGCCGCTATTTCCCCCGTTTGTTAAACAAACTTATAATATTTTTCTATAATTTGGCAAAAACAGTTGTAAATTTTTTAACAATGCGGTATAATGGGAATTGAGCATAAGCGTTGAAGATATGCTGGAAAGGTGGTACAAAATGAACATTACAAATGTCAGACTTAGAAAGGTCGACGAAGAAGGGAAATTAAAGGCAATTGCCTCTGTTACATTTGATGATGAATTTGTAGTTCACGACATAAAAGTGATTGACGGTCAGAACGGTTTATTCATCGCTATGCCAAGCAG
>CAVHEY010000089.1:0-6625 GCA_963635155.1 Bacteroides stercoris | reverse complement strand
GGGGCAAAAGCCACCCCACTATTATGACAGAAAACGACGAAATTTGCAAGTGGCAGTTGGACGGCGATCGTGGGCAGAGCGGGCAGTGCGACAGTTGACAGTGCAAAAAAGTTTGCACCGGGCGCTTTTTTATGATATGATATAGGCGCGAAAGGAGCCGGGGCGCGATGAATGAAAGATACTACAAGAAAATTATAGAGGGACTTTTGGAACTGATCGACGAGGGGGTTTACATCGTTGACAGCGACGGCGTGGGGATCTTTTATAACAACGCCATGGCGTCCATGGAAAAGGTGAACATGGACGACGTGCTGGGAAAGAAGTTCCACGAGGCTTTTCCGGATTTTCGGCAGGGAGAAAGCACCATGTTTCGGGCGCTGACCAAAAAAGAGCCGACCCTCAAACAGCAGCAGACCTACAAAAACCTTTACGGCAAGGAAATCACCACCATAAACAGCACCATTCCCATTGTTGCAGACGGCGAAGCGGTGGCGGCGGTGGAGGTGGCGAAGGACATTACCGACATACGAAAAATGTCGGACAAACTGCTGAAGCTCCAAGAAAACACCATCGAAAAGGTAGCCGCGTCGCTGACAAACAGGGAGGAAATCGCTCTTCCCGCCGGCATAAAAAAATACACATTTGAAGATATTTACGGCGAAAATCCCCGCTTTAAGGAAGTCGTGGAGCGCGCCCGAAGAGCCGCGGGAAACGACGCCAGCGTTTTCATCTACGGGGAAACGGGAACCGGCAAGGAGCTTTTCGCCCAGAGCATTCACTACGCAGGTCCCCGCAAGGACAAGCCTTTTCTTGCGCAAAACTGCGCGGCGATTCCGGAAACTCTGCTGGAGGGCATCTTATTCGGAACCACAAAGGGCAGCTTCACCGGAGCCGTAGACCGGGCAGGGCTTTTTGAACAGGCAAACGGCGGCTCCCTGCTGCTGGACGAAATCAGCGCCATGCCCTACGATTTGCAGAGCAAGCTCCTGCGGGTGCTTCAAGAAAATTATGTAAGGCGCGTTGGGGGAAATAAGGACATTCCCATCGCGGTGCGCATCATCGCTACCGTCAACGAGCCGCCGGAGGAACTGATCGCCCAAGGGAAACTGCGAAAAGACCTTTATTATCGGCTCAACGTCATCAATATTTCCATTCCGCCTCTGCGAGAAAGGCTGGACGATATTCCTCATCTCACGGAACGGTTCCTCGAAAAGCACAATAAGCGCTTCGGCAAGGAGCTTTGGATGGTTTCGGAGGAGGCAAATAGGAAGCTTCAAAAATACGATTATCCAGGCAATGTGCGGGAGCTGGAAAACATCATCGAGCAGGCGGTTTCCATGGCAGACAGGGAACACATTCTCACGGAGAAGCTCCTCAGTATGCCGGATTCGGGGAAACGCCTGAAACGTCCGGAATTCGAGTACGAGGCAGACAGACCCCTGGACGAGTATCTGGACGCCATCGAGGAAAGGGTCATAAAGGAAGCGCTGGTTGCCTGGGACGGCAACATCAGCAAGGCGGCGAAAGCCTTGCAAATCAAGCGCCAGACCCTCCAGCACAAGCTGAAAAAATATCACATCTTCGACCTGAAGTGACGAAAGCAGACAAAAGGCTGACAACCATTGAGTAAAACAAATAGAAACTGAGGGTTGTGATAAAGCCTATTCTACAATATGATTGCTCCGTATGCAAAAAATCTTGCACTAAATATGCAAGATTTTTTGCGTTTTAGCGGTAATTTAACCCGGGCGGGGGCAGGGAAACCTTTGCGACTTCTTTACCCACCGGGAAACGCTCTGGTAAAATTGTGTTTTTGCACAGAAAAAAGCGTAAAATAACGAGAAAAATTGTGCCATGGACAAGTTTTTTGCGTAAAAAAGTATACAATGTCCAGCGGGATAAGTGGCACGGCTTTTGCTTATATATAGCAGTATGTACAATCACACAAATATTGTTTTGAAAAGGAGAATGTGAAATGAAAAATGTAAAAGTAATCCTTTGGGGACTTGGCGCTATGGGCGGCGGCATCGGCAAGATGCTCACAAAGAAAAAAGGCGTTGACATCGTTGGCGCCATCGACATCGGCGACAAAATCGGCAAAAGTCTGTACGACGTAGTGCCGGGAATCGTAAAGGGCGACAGAGAAGACGTTATCGTGGGAACTCCGGAAGAAGTGATCAAACCGGGCGTAGCGGATATCGTAGTGGTTTGCACAAATTCTTTCACAAAAGATGTATATGACAAGTTAGTTTTCGTAATGGAAAGAGGAATGAACGTTATTACTTCCGCAGAAGAAATGGCTTATCCGCAGGCACAGGAACCTGAGCTTGCAAAGAAGCTGGACGAAATCGCAAAGAAGAACGGCGTTTCCGTAATGGGTACAGGCATCAATCCGGGCCTCATCATGGACCTTCTGGTAATCCTTTGGACCGCGGCTTGCGAAGAAGTTAACCACGTAACTTCCAGAAGAGTAAACTCCCTGTCACCGTTCGGACCGGCTGTAATGGAAGAACAGGGCATCGGCATCTCCGTTGAAGAATTTAACGAAAGAAAGGCTAACGGCACCATGGCAGGACACGTTGGATTTGCTGAATCCACGATGATGATCTGCGACGCTCTGGGCTGGAAGTGGGACGACTTCGGTCAGGACATGGAGCCGATCGTAACAGATGTTGACAGAAAATCCCCTTACGGCTTTGCAGCAGCTGGACAGGTTGCAGGCGTTGCAATGAAAGGCTGGGTAAACATTGACGGCGAAAGAAAGATCGACATGGATCACCCGCAGCAGATCGAGCCGGAACAGGTTGGCGTTCACACCGGCGACTATGTAATCCTCGACTCCGTTCCTCCGGTAAACATGGTAAACACGCCGGAAATCGAAGGCGGCATCGGAACCATGGCGATGATCATGAACTGCATTCCGCACTGCATCAACGCGGCTCCGGGACTGAAGACCATGATCGATATCCCTGTTCCTCACGCAATCATGGGCGACTTCAGAGATTTGATCGACGAGGACAAGAAGATCGTTAAGTAGCGAATCTTCAATATATATGCGACATGCGTCGCTGCTGAGCGTTGCCGCAAGGAAGATTCGATCTAATTTCCTCGGCGTTGCTTGAAAATTAGAACTCGAAAATTAGAGGCGAATCTTCGACAAATGATATAATTAAGGAGAACTAAAATGGCAAAAAAAGGTGATTGGGTTCGCATCCACAGCATCGTTTTGAAAGCAGAAGAAAGAACTGCAAAATTACCTGACGATACGAAAAAATGCGACCTTCAGCAATGGACAAAGGGCTTCCTGCAAGAGGATTCCGCAACCATCGGCGACGAGGTTACGGTAAAGACTGCGGTTGGTCGTACGGAAAAAGGCACTTTGATCGACGAAGCGCCTTACTACACCCACAGCTACGGCAAATTCGTACCGGAAATTATCGAAATTGACCGTCAGCTTAGAGAAATCATGCATTTCGGAGGTGAGGAATAATGGCTCTGGCAAAAGACTATCAATCCGTAATGGGAAGATCCAACGAAATTCAGAAAGAAGCGCTGGGACTGGACTATGCGGACTTCGAAACATCTCCGATTTCCTTTGACTATGACGCCCTGATGAAATCCACGGGATATACTTTGGACGAAATCGAGAAAATCCAAGGACTTCACGGGGTAGGAAACACGCCGCTTCTTGAACTGAGAAACATTACGAAGCTGGCTCGCAAATATGCGAAACCGGGTTACGGCGCAAGAATCTTCGCAAAGGACGAGTCCTGCAACGCTTCCGGCTCCTTCAAGGACAGACGTGCCGCCTGCGCGGTTGCTCACGCAAAGAAGCTGGGCTACAAGGGCGTTATGGCGGCTACCTCCGGAAACTACGGCGCTGCCGTTGCTTCCCAGGCGGCTATGCAGGGACTGAACTGCATCATCGTTCAGGAATGCTACGATTCACACGGCGTAGGACAACCTGAAATCGTTGAAAAGGCCAGAAAGTGCGAGGCTCTGGGCGCAGAAGTCGTACAGCTTACGGTAGGTCCGGAACTGTTCTATTCCTTCCTGTCAATTTTGGAAGATACGGGATATTTCAACGCTTCTCTGTATTCCCCATTCGGCATTGCAGGAGTAGAAACCCTGGGCTACGAAATCGCTACCCAGTGCAGAGAAAAATTGGGCAAAGATCCTGACGTGGTTGTTTGCACCACAGCCGGCGGCGGCATGGTAACAGGCACCGCCCGGGGCTTGATTAAGGCAGGCTGCAAGGCAGAAGTCGTTGCGGCTTCCATCGACCTTACGGGGCTTTCCATGGCTTCCGACACAGACTTCAACAAGAAGTCCTGCACCACCGGTCACACGGGCTTCGGCGTTCCTTACGCCACGGACCCTGACCACTCCGATGTGCCTCGTTCGGCAGCTCGTCCGCTGAGATACATGGACAAATACATCACCACCACCCAGGGCGAAGTGATGTACATGACGGAAATGCTTGCAAACCTCGAGGGTATCGAAAGAGGACCTGCGGGAAATACGGCACTTGCCGCTGCTTTCTCCTATGCACAGGAGCTTCCGGAAGACGCCATCGTAGTGGTTTCCGAAACGGAATACACAGGCGCAGGCAAGCATATTCAGCCGCAGCTTGACTTTGCAAGGGATAACGGCATCGAAATCCGATTCGGCGATCCTGCAGAGGACAAACCGGGGGTAAACCTGATTTTGCCGGCAAATCCGGGCCTCATCAAGCACAAGGTTGCAGACATCGACCACTTCAGAAAGTCGCTGATCAAGAAAGCCGTAAAGAAAGCAGGCGTAAAACCGACAGAGGCAGATCTCGAATTCCTCGCTGCTGAGACAAAGACAGACGTTGATTTCGTAAGGGCGACTCTTGAAGCAGAGGGCTTGCTCTAAGCTATTTATCATAAATGCGGAGGGGCAGGCGGATTTTGCGCCGCCCGCCCCACACCGCTTATCATTTCGCAATGAAAAATTCGCAATTAAATGAAAGGAAATATTAAGGATGAAAAGAGAAGACGATTTTGCGGTAAGAAGACAGCATCTTGCGAATCTTACTGACGAAGAACTTTACAACAGATTCTGGGAATTGATCGCCAAGGTTGACGAACCGCTTCTGGAGTTGGGTTACAAGAACACCACCCCGTCGGTTGAACGTGCGGTACTCCTGAGAATGGGGGTATCGTCCCTTGACTGTATGCCGATCGTAAACCACTGCATGGACCACGGTCTCATGGGAAAAGGCGCAGGACACTGCGTTTACAAGTTATCGAAATTAGAGGACATCTCTATCCGCGACGCCTCCATCAAACTGGCAAAGGGCGAAGGCTGGGATAAAGTTGCCGCAGCATTCAAGGGAGGTAAGTAAGATGATTTTGAAACCAAACGAAAAACTCGATGTAGTGGAATTACTGAAAGACCTCGATAAATATGAACCGAGAAGACGGGAATGGGTTTGGAGAGAAAGAGCGGAAGACCAGCACCTTGGTCAGTTCGAATATCACGAAATTTCCAAGAGCCTGAAGAACTCCGTACCGCTTCCGCCGGCAAAATTCCTGGAAAATATCGACCCGCAGCCGATGCAGACCATCACCACGGAGATCGCTTCCGGCAGATTCGAAGACGATATCAGAAGAATGAGAATGGCAGCATGGCACGGCGCTGACCACCTGATGGTTATCAGACACATGGGTCAGTCCCACATCGACGGACTGATGGAAGGTACTCCACAGGGAATCGGCGGCGTTCCGATTACCCGTAAGCAGGTAAGAGCCCAGAGAAAGGCAATCGACCTCATCGAAGATGAAGTTGGTCGTCCCATCAACTACCACTCCTACATCTCCGGCGTTGCAGGTCCCGATATCGCAGTAATGTTCGCAGAAGAAGGCATCAACGGCGCCCACCAGGACCCGCAGTACAATGTCCTTTACAGAGACGTTAACATGGTAAGGTCCTTCGTAGACGCCTGCGAATCCAAGAAAGTTATGGCTTGGTCGGGAATGCTCCAGATCGACGGCGCCCACAACGCCAACGCCACAGCAAGAGATGCATGGAAGGTAATGCCTGAGCTGATCGTTCAGCACGCAATCAATTCGTACTTCTCGGAAAGAGTCGGCATCAAGCCTGAAAATATTTCCCTTTCCACGGTTCCACCGACGGCAACTCCGGCGCCTTGTATGTATATGGACCTTCCGTATGCGGTGGCGCTGAGAGATTTCTGCGGCAGATACAAGATGAGAGCCCAGATGAACACCAAGTACATTCAGTCCTCCGCTCGTGAAGCTACGGTAACTCATGTAATGAATATGTTCATTTCCAAGCTCACCAGTGCAGATATCCAGTCCACCATCACACCGGACGAAGGAAGAAACGTTCCTTGGCATATCTACAACATCGAAGCCACCGACACCGCAAAACAGACCCTCATCGGTCTCGACGGCTTGATGGAAATGGTTGAACTCAAGAAAGACGGACCTTTGAGAGAAAACGCAAGAGAGCTCAAGGAAAGAGCCGTATTATATGTAGAAGAAATCCTGGAAGTCGGCGGATATTTCAACGCCGTTCAGGAAGGCTTCTTCGTAGACTCCGGAAAATATCCGGAAAGAAACGGAGACGGTATCGC
>CAVHEY010000088.1:0-6729 GCA_963635155.1 Bacteroides stercoris | reverse complement strand
CGCCCCCCTCGCCCCAAATCAATCCTATTCCGCAGCCCCACCCGCCACCCTCTCCCTCAGCCCATCAAGGCTGGAGCGCTACGCCCGCTGCCCATTCTCCCATTTTGTGCAGTACGGGCTGAAGCCGGAGGAAAGGCGAATCTTCGAGATTGCGCCTAGGGAAATTGGAGATATCTACCACGAATGTCTAATGGAAATAGCCAATCACTTGACCGTTGAGGGAGTCGCCATCACCGACCCCGCTTCACCGTGGATGACGATCACAGAGGAAGAATGTAAAACATTCGTGGAAGAGGTCCTCGCAAAAAAAACGGGAATCTATCGCGAGGGGCTCTTTGAAGCCGGAAGCGAAGAAAAATATCGCGGCAGGCGTATCGCGGACATCTGCGAGAAAGTTTGCTGGGCTGTAATTCAGCAGGTGCGCGCAGGGGAAATCGAAAGCTGCGCCTTTGAAGCCTCCTTCGGCAGAGGCAGGGCGATACGCCCCATCACCGTGGATCTCGGCGGAGGCAGGAAAGCCTACATCGAGGGAAAAATCGACCGGGTGGACTATCTGCCGGGGGACCGGGTAAAAATCATCGACTACAAGACGGGCAACGAAAATTTCAACGTAGGGGAGGTCAAAGCAGGCTACCGCTTGCAGCTGATGCTTTACCTTGAAGCTTCTTTAGAGCGCCGCAGAAAACCGGCGGGAGTCTTTTACTTCAAGATAAGTGAACCGATGATTGACGCCACCGGCACGACCATGGACGAAGAGGAAATTGCGGATAAGATTCAGAAAAGCTTCAAACTCAACGGAGTTATCGTGGACAACCCGAATGTCATACGAAGCGTTGCGGGGGATTTTTCCGGTATATCCGACGTGGCACCCATAAGAATAAACAAGGAGGGCGTCGTAAGCGGCACCGGAGAGGGCAATTTGCTGACAGAAGATGAATTCGACGAGCTTCGCAGGGAAGTGGGCAAAAAAGTCAAGGAAATCTGTAATTCCCTAGCAGAGGGCGGAATCGAAATACACCCCATGAAAACCGACAAAACCTCAGCCTGCGCCTTTTGCAAATACAAGGGAATCTGCCGATTCGACACCATATTCGAGGGCTGCAAATACAATATCATTGATAAAACTTCTCTCGTTTGATATAATTAGTCACATAGAAAGGCAGGACAGGCAAAGTGGAAACAAGGCAAATTGAATTATATCATGGAAGTGGGCAAATTATTGAATTTCCGGAGATTAGAAAGACAAAGTACACGAAAGACTTTTCATGGGGATTTTATTGTACGAATAGTTTTGAACAGGCAAGACGGTGGGCAGAACGAAAGCATGAAAATGGAGTTGTCAACACATATCTATATATAGAAAATCGTGAATTAAAAATAAAAAAATTTGACAATATGTGTGACGAGTGGCTGGACTTTATTGCAGAATGTCGCGGGGGAAAGATTCATGAATACGATATTGTTGAAGGTCCGATGGCAGACGACACGGTTTGGAACTTCGTGAATGATTTCTTAAACAATAATATTAGCAGGGCTGTTTTTTGGGAGTATGCAAAGTTTAAGCAGCCAACGCACCAAATTAGTTTTCACAGCGTAAGAGCCTTGGAGTGCTTGCAATTTGAAAGGAGCGAAAGAGTCAATGACGATGAAATGCAATAAAGACGATCTGTTTTACGTATGCTCCATGATTGAATTTGTGGCGCGCAAAACGAATAACAAATGCAAAGACATCGTGGCAAAAATGTCGGAAAAAGAGTTGGAACACCAGATGAAAGCCGCCGGAGTAAACCATTGTCTTTCCTTTGAACAAGTATGCGACGAATGGATTGAAGAATACGGGATACAAAATGGCAATTTTGACAACATCACAACTTGCAGATATACCGTGCCGACGGTGACTGCCATAGGTCGCGTCTACCAAACTTTGATCATGGACGTCATGCAGCTATACGGCAGCGTCGCGGAAACGATAAAAAAAGTCTATAACTCGTTTATCAGCGATGAAATATCAAACTATAATTCAAGCGTATATTACAGCAATCCGGACTACTTGAAATGTTCCTATGAAGCCGGAATGCTGTTAGATTAGCCGGATCACAAACTAACCGAAAGGTCAACCGCCTTTTCCGCAATCCTTGCCGCAAGGTGCCGGTTGTGGGTGACGGCGATAATCGCCATATTGCGCTTTTCGGCTTCCCTGAGCAGCAAATTCCAAAGCTGCGCCTGAGTTATCACGTCCAGCATGGTGCTGATTTCGTCGCAAATCAGGTACTGCGGATTGCTCATCATCGCCCGCGCCACGCAGAACCGCTGTAACTCCCCACCGGAAAGCTCTCTGGGAAAGCGGGAAAGCCAAGGCTTTTCAATGCCGAAAGCGGCGAGAACCTCCTCGTCGATGCTGCCGCTTTCTTCCAGCACCTTGCTGAGCCGCCAACGGGGATTGATGGCTTTCTCCGGATGCTGATAGATGAGCTGTACCGGGCAAACCCCTTTCGCCGGCAGCGGCTTACCGTCCAGCAAAATCTCCCCGACCGTGGGCTTCAAATATCCCGAAAGCAGCATGGCAAGGGTGGTTTTGCCGTATCCACTGGGAGCAAAAATCCCAAGACGCTCCCCCGTTTCTACGGTCAGGCTTTTATGTTCCAAAACCCAAGGGCTTTTTCGATTATACCGGAAAGAAACATTTTTTGCTTCAAGTGGCATGATAACACCTCACTTCTCCGCCTCGAACCTCACGGACAGGCGGCATTTTATTTTCGCACTCAGCCCTTGCCAGAGGGCAGCGGGGCGCGAACAGGCAGCCCTTGGGGAGATCTCCTGCGTAAGGCTGAGTCCCCGGAATGGCTGCAAACTCATTTTGAGGCAAAGCCCTCCAAAGTGCCTTGGAATAAGGGTGACGCAGCTTCGCAGGACCCGCCCGAAAGTCCGAAGCCGGAGCAGTCTCCACCGTAGTTCCCGCGTAGAACACGGCTACGCGATCCGCAAACGCAAAGGCAAGGTCGATGTCGTGGGTGATGAGAATAACGGCTTTTCCATCCCCCGCAAGTTCCCGAAACATCTCCAAGGCTTCCAGCGCCTGATCGAGACTCATACCCGGGGTGGGTTCATCTGCGATAATCAGCTCCGCCTCCGTAATCAGTGCCGTGGACACCAGCACCCGCCTTGCCATTCCCCCCGAAAGCTGGAAAGGATAGAGCCTCGCCGTGTTTTCCGGCAGACCGAGTCGCTCAAATACCCTCGCCATTTTTTGATAGGAAGCTGATCCGCCCTGCCCACCTGCCGATCTGCCGTTCCGTGAGCAGCTCCAACCGTCCTGCACCCCGAAAACCGATCTAATCTTCCCGCCCGACGACTTGCAACTCTGTGAGTAGCTGCGCCCGCACTGCACCCCGGAAGCCGATTCAACCTCTCTACCGACGGAGTTCCCACCCCGTGAGTTGCGGCGCTTCCCGCCGCCATCACCGACCACCTGCGCCCCGACCTTCATCAGGGGGTCAAGATAGGTAACGGACTGGGGCACCAGGGCGATTTCCCGTCCCCGCAGGACTTCCTGCCGCGGGGGAGTCAGTGCCTCTCCCTTATAGAGCATCTCGCCGCAAACCGTCGCATTGCCCGGCAAAATCCCCAGAATCCCGGAGGCAAGCAGGCTTTTTCCGGAGCCGGAAGACCCTGCAATAGCAAGAATTTCGCCGGGGTAGGCGGTAAGATCCAAATCCGAAATAACCCTTAAATCCTTTTGCCGCAAACCGCTTTCGTACATACGGAAGGTTACGGATAAATTTTTTATTGTAAGAATTGGCTTTTTTTCGTTCATTTTCCGTCTCCTTTTTCGCCTGAACCTTTCTATTCCTGTGCGCTGTAGGGGTCAAAAATCCTCTTCAGCGAATCCCCAAGCTTGTCGATCAGCAGCACCAGCAGCACCAGCGTAAGCCCCGGAAACGCCGCGCTCCACCACATTCCCGCAGACAGATAGCTCATGCTCTCCGACAGGATAATGCCGATGGCAGCCTGCTCCGGCGGCAGCCCAAAGCCCAAAAAGGAAATGGACGCCTCATGCAAAATCGCGTGGGGAAAGAGCAGCACAAGACCCACGAGGAACTGGGGCAGCAAATGGGGCAAAAGATGATTTCGCAAAATCCAGCCCGTGGATTTTCCCAGCTTGCGGGAAAGAGCGATATATTGCTCGCTCCGAAGCTGCAAAACCTCTCCCCGAATCAGCCGGGCAAGGCTGCACCAGTGGGTTGCGACGATGCCAACCAGCAGCCCTTTCAGCCCCCGCCCCAGCGCAAAGGAAATCAGTATAATCAAAATCGCATGAGGCACGCTCATCACAAGGTCGATGCACCAGTTGATCACCCCGTCCGCCTTCTTCGAGCCGGAAGCCGCCGCAATCCCCACAAACACCGCGATCACCGCGCTTGCGAGGGAAGCGACCAGCCCCACCGTTATGCTCACGGAAAGCCCCTTTAGCGTTCGCAGGAACAAATCCCGCCCCAGCGCGTCCGTGCCGAAAAGATGTTCCGCCGAGGGCGCAAGGTTTGCGCTCAAAAAATCCCCCTCGATGGATTCTTCGGGAATCAAAATTCCGCAGACATAGACGGAAATCAGGATCAGGGAAATCACAAGGGCGAGGACCAAAAGCCTTGCACGGCTGTTGAAACCGAAACTCCGGCTTTTCATGAGCCCACCTCCCTGATCTTCGGGTCAACCACCCCATAAAGCAGGTTGGCGATCAGATTGCCCGCGCATACAAAGAGCGCCGAGAAGAGGGTGATGCCAAGGAGCAGCGGAACATCTCCCCCGAGACCTGCCGCCGCCGCAGCGCTTCCAAGCCCCGGATAGCTGAACACGTTTTCCGCCATAACCGAGCCGCCGAAAAGCTCCGCAAATGATGCAAATTGCAGGCTCAGCGCCGGAAGCAATATATTCCGAAGCCCGTGACGGCGCAGGATTACCCGGGGACTTTCCCCCCTGGCTCTTGCGAACAAAACATAGTCGCTGCTCAGCACATCGATGAGCTTTTGCCGCGTGTGCAGGGCGATATTAGCAAAGGAACCAAGGCTCAGCGTCAGAGCCGGAAGAGCGAGGTGATACAGCTTTTGCCCCAGGGTCACCTCATCTGCAAGGACCCCGATGGGGGAATAAAACCCGATGGGAAACCAGCTCAGCTTCACACTGAAGATAAGAAGCAGCAGCAGCCCCAGCCAAAAGGTAGGGGTAGAACTGAGAACATAGCAGATTTTTTTCAGCAGCAGGTCCGGCCATTTCCCTTGATGCATACCCATGACGCAGCCAAGCCCAAAGCCGAAAATTCCCGCCAAAGCCCATGCCGAAAACATCAGCGCCAGAGAACTCACAAAGCGCTCCCCGATGATATCCGCCACCGGTCTGCGATAGAGGGAAGACTCCCCCAAATCTCCCTGCAAAACCTCGGAAAGCCAGGACAAGTACCGCTCTATCGGCGGCTCGCCCACGCCGAAGTATTCTTCGATTTCTGCCCGCTGCTGGGGAGATACAGCCGTGTCCAGACCGGATAGGTACTGCTGCACCGGGTCCACAGGAGAAGCGCAAACCAGCGCGAAGGCGATGATGCTCACAGCAAAAAGAAGCGACAGGATTTTGACGCCCTGAAAGAAAAAGATATGAGAAAGTCGCCTTATTGTTTCGTGCATCGTTTCGCTTCTCGTTTCGCTCATCAGTCTTACTCACTCCAAGTCCATTCGTTTAAATTTTGTATCAGAGAAAATCCGTGACCGTGACCGTGAATCGGCTGATTGCCGATGGAAAGCCCGTCTCGGACATAGGTTACGTGGTCCAGATTGACGATCCAAACCCAGGGACATTCTCCCTGCATGGCGGTACCCGTCTCCCCGTCCCACTGAACCTTTTGCCAGTTTTCGTTGGCTGCCTCCGGGGTAAGGGCGGTCATGGCAGCTTCCAGATAACCATCGGTTCTGTGGCTGACATAGCCCTCCGGGTTATAATAATCCTCAAGAAGCGCCCCCGCCGAGCGATAAAGATAATAGGTCTCGTTGGGATTTGCAGAGCCCCAGCCCATCAGCACCGCCTCGGAAAACATGAGCCTTGAAATTTCGTCCCAGCTCTTGCCTTCTACCTTTATTTTTATGCCGATTTCTTCCACCTGCTGGGCGGCTGCCATAGCAAGGGCTTGGCGCACCGAGTCCCCCGCAGGATAAAGGCAGCGGAATTCCGCCTTCAAACCGTTTTTCTCCACGATGCCGTCTCCGTCGGTATCCTTCCAGCCCGCATCTGCCAAAAGCTTTTTCGCATATTCCGCATCGGTTTCGATTTCTACAGCTGGGTTATTCCAAGGCATACCGTCGTTTTCGGAATAGGCGGGTCTGCCGAAGCCGTTTAGAACCGTATCTGCAATCTGCTGGCGGTCGATGGCATAGGCGATAGCCTGCCTGATTTCGAGATTGCAGGTTACGTCGTTGCCGATGGGAGCGCCGGTTTCCGTGGTTTTGCCGGTAGCAGGCTCCATGGGCAGGGTAAAGCCCCGATTGTCCGTCGAGGTAAGGGCTTCCACTTGGTAGCCGCTGACCTGCGTATTTCCAAGGGTTGCACTGGAATACGCCACGTCCACCTTGCCTGCCTGTACCGCCGCCAGAGCCGCATCCTCGGACATGAATACTACGGTGACGTTTTTTATTGCAGGCTTTTTCCCGTAATAGTCTTCGTTTGCCGTGAGAAGAATCTGCTCCTGAG
>CAVHEY010000087.1:0-6871 GCA_963635155.1 Bacteroides stercoris | reverse complement strand
CCGCCTGAGGTGACTTTGATGGATTTTACATGGAGATTATCCCAGCCCTGCTCGCCCTTAACCGGGAATCCCAGCTTGTTCATCGCGGTGTGGATATCCGTCTGCAAAATGACGGGCAAAATTTTATAAAGCTGAAGCAAGTCGTCGTGGTTGTGAAGAAGAATTTTTTCACGCAGGGCGGCTTTTTTTTCTTCGTCCGGGCATTTTTCAAACTCCTTGTAGAGCATAACGCTGTCGCCTCCGGAAATTTCATCATCACGGGAGGGCGCAAGCCCCATGTAGCGCTCCACATTTTTTTGTTTCAGACTGCCAATGGCATCCCGAAGCCCGCTGTAATGGCGCAGAAACAAAAGCAGGTCGATATTGAAGGGACGAAGGCGATAGTCGGAGAAACCCAGCCTTGCCGCCCGTTCCCGAACATAGGGAATATCGAAATATCTACCGTTATAGGTGAGGATGCAGTCAAACTGCGAAAGTTCATCTTTTAGCGCTTCAAGCAAAAGCCGTTCTTCCTCCGGGCTTGCGCTTTCCGCAAAGAGCTGGCGAAGGCGGCATTCGCCGCCGGCGGAAACCCCCATGATTCCCGCAAGCACCATGGGATTGTATTTCGGATAAAGCCCCAGGGTTTCGATATCGAACACCCCAAGGCGCATACCCTCCAGATATTTATTCAAAATCTTGGAATGAAAATATTCGGTTTTGTGCGTATAGTCATATAGTTGCATTTGAAATCCTTTCCGCAATCACAAATGAGGCTTTATAACAAAATAGACTGCAGGGGAGCAGTCTACTTTGTTCAAAAGGGGTATTTTGGATTTGAGATTATGAGGTTATCAGGGGGGATAACCACGCTTTTATTATAGACATAAAAATGGAAAATTGCAAGTGTTTCTGTGAAAAAAATGTGAAAAAACTTGATTTCCTGCGGAAATTGGCAGAATTTGTCGAAAATTTCTTAAAAAAACCCGATAAAAATAAGGTATAATCGGGAAAAGAGCCTTAATAGGCAATGTGTATTACATCAATAAAAGATTTTTCACAGGAGGAAAAGCAATGGAAATTTTAAAAGTATCAGCCAAATCAAATCCGAATTCGGTAGCAGGGGCATTGGCAGGTGTTTTGAGAGAAAAGGGAGGAGCAGAGGTGCAGGCGATAGGCGCAGGGGCGCTGAATCAGGCGATCAAATCCGTGGCGATTGCCCGAGGCTTTGTGGCACCCGGAGGAATCGACCTTGTGTGCGTTCCGGCGTTCACGGACATACAAATCGAGGGCGAAGAAAGAACCGCCATAAAACTCATCGTCGAGCCTCGGTAATTTGATAAAAGGGGAGTCCGCTGAGGGTAATCCAACTCTCCCTAAAGCGGGCTCTTTTCTTTTGGGTCGCAATGTGATAAGATGAGCAAAGAACGATTGGTAAAGAAAAAACCAAAAGAAAAGGAAAAAACCAAAAGAAAAGGAAAAATCCAAGGAGACGAAGCATGACATTTGAAGAAAAAACAATCAAAAGCGAAAGAATCTACGAAGGGGCGATCATCAACCTGAGACGGGACGAGGTTACGGTGCAAAACGGAACCTCAAAGCGCGAGATCATCGAACACAACGGGGGCGCTGTCTTGGCGGCAATCACCGATACGGGAAAGCTGGTAATGGTCAGGCAGTACCGCAAAGCCGCAGAACGGGTGATGCTGGAAGTTCCTGCCGGCAAAATAGATCAGGGCGAATCACCGGAGGATGCTGCAAAGCGTGAGCTGAAGGAAGAAACCGGATACACCGCGGGAAACATAAGATTTCTCATGCAGTTTTACCCTTCCGTGGGATATTCCGAAGAAATCCTGTACCTCTATCTCTGCACGGAGCTTGCGGCGGGCGAAACGCATTTCGACGAAAACGAAGCCATCGACATAGAAGAATACGAAGTCAATAAGCTCTACAAGATGGCGATGGACGGGGACCTACAGGACGCAAAAACCATCATAGCGATTCTGACCGTAAAAAACCTCATTGCAGAGGGAAAACTTGAAGCAGGAACTCCTGCAAGAGACAGGAAATAAAAATCAAGAGACTTCCCCCAAGGTAAAAAACAGAATAGCTTCGCAGATCAGAAAGCAAGGTCTTTTTCGCGGCGCGCAGGGCGGCTGAGTTCTTTCTTCGCGCAAGGATATAGGCAACCGTCTCAAAACCCATTTTGCAGGAAAAGACGCCGAGAAAACAGAAAACCGGAAGCAGGATCAAATTAGGCGGCATGAGAGAGGTTAGGATATACGCGGCGCCCTTCGTCCCGAAGGTCTCAAAAATCGCAGCGGCAGAAAAGCCTACGGAGGCTCCGCGCATGAACATATATAATGGAATAAGGGGAAGCAAAAAAGGCAAAAAAGCCGAAGCGTATCCGATTCCCAGCGCAGGCAGAAAGGAGCAAAATGCCGAAAAAAGAGCTTCAGAGAAAAGCTTCTCGGAGAAAAGCTTTGCACTTTCGGCGTCGGCTTTTGCAGAATCGCCGAAAAAATCCGATAACGCGGCAAAGAAACCGGATTTTTCGCCTCCTGCCATGCTTGTTTCAAAAAATGACCCGGCGCAAATCCCCACCGCGATCAGAAACAAAAATATTCCAAAAATCCTGTAATTTATCTTCATAATCAACGACCTCATAAACAATATATGGCATAGACGGGTTTTGATACACAAAAAGGTTGACATAAATCGACAAAACACGCATTTTTTCGTTGAAATTTGGTTTGATAAGTATTATACTTTATGTGATTCATTTACCCGACGAGGAGACGCAGACAGATGAACGATCAGGATTACGCGGAATATCTTTCAAAGGAAAAGAATATGTCCGAAAATACGAAAAAAGCATATATCAGGGATATTCGCAATTTTGAGATTTTTATCAAGGGCAGAGGCATGGAAAATCTTGAAGAGGCGACGAATACCCAGCTTTTGGCGTACCTGATGGAACTGAGAACCCGGAATATGTCAAAGGCGACTCTGAATAGGAAACTGGCGTCCTTGCGGGCATATTATCACTATCTGCAAAAAATCGGCAGGATCGGGGAAAACCCTGCGGAGGGAATCAAATCTCCGAGGGTGGAGAAAAAAGAAATCGAATATATAAGCATAGAGGATATGGACAGAGTCCTGAAACTGCCGGACAATACCATAAAGGGTATTCGGGACCGGGCGATTTTGGAGCTGCTTTACGCCACCGGAATCCGCGCAGGGGAGCTGATAGAAATGAAAGAGGGAGACCTGAATCTTCGCATGGGCTTTGTGAAATGCGCGCCCCAAAGCGGCAAGGCAAGGATAATTCCCATGGGGAAGCTTTGCCGAAGCGCACTGGAGGACTACTTCCTCACGTCAAGACCGGCGCTGCTGAAAAATAACCAAACGGACTTTCTCTTCGTAAATTATGCGGGAAAACCCATCACAAGGCAGGGGCTTTGGAAAGTGCTGAAAGAATACGGCGAAGCGGCGGAACTTCCCATCAGTTTGACCCCTCAGGTTATCCGCAATTCCTTCGCGGTACATATGCTGCAAAACGGCGCCGACGTAAAATCCCTTCAGGAGTTGATGGGACACGAGGACATTTCCGCCACCCAGGCATATTTGGCGGTGGTAAAAAACAGAATCAAAGATGTGTACGATAGGGCGCATCCGAGAGCGTAGGATAGATACAATGGAGATAGAATAGAAAATAGGGGAGGAGAAGATATGCTTCTTGCGGTGGACATCGGCAATTCCAGCATTGACATCGGAGTTTTTGCAGAGGACGGCAGCCTCGAAATGAGGAGTAAAATTTCAGCGGACAGAGCCAAGAGCGCCGACGAATACGCGGTGCTGCTAAGGGGAATCTTTGAACTAAACTCCCTTAGCCTCGGAAGCGTAAGCGGAAGCATTCTGGCGTCGGTGGTGCCGCCCCTGACCCTTGCGGTGGCTTCCGCCATACATCGGCTGTTTGGGATACGCTCCATAGAAGTCGGTCCCGGCGTCAAGACCGGGCTGAATATCAAGATCGACAGCCAGACGGAACTTGGCGCTGACCTTGTGGCAAACGCGGTTTCTGCCCTTTCAAAGGGAAAGTCCCCACTGCTGGTCATAGATTTCGGTACGGCAACAACCCTCACCGTCATAGATAAAAATAGTACCCTTGCAGGGGTGATCATTGCGCCGGGCGTCAGAGTTTCCCTCGATGCACTCTCTATGCAGGCATCAGAGCTTCCGGACGTTTCCATCGCAATGCCAAAGAGACTCATCGGAAAAAACAGCCGGGAGTCCATGAATTCCGGCGTTTTGAACGGGCATGCCCTGATGATCGACGGATTTTGCGCAGAGATACAAAAGGAATTGCAAACAGAAGATTTGCGCGTTATCGCAACAGGCGGGCTTGCGGACACGATCCTGCCCCTCTGCGAAACACCCATGTTGTATGAACCGGATTTAACCCTTGAAGGGCTAAAAATCCTGTATCATAAAAATAAATCAAAGTAAGCGTTGCACCCGCAGAGGCGGGGCGACAGCGGAAAAGGAGAAACAAATGAAAAACATCAATACGCGGACGCAAAAGATGGTACAGATGGCCATACTTGTAGCGGTTATGCTGATCTTCGCGTACACACCTCTGGGGTACCTAAAGGCAGGCCCCATCGAAATTACCTTTATGATCCTTCCGGTTGCCATCGGAGCGATTATCTTAGGACCCGGGGCGGGAGCCATTTTAGGCGGAATCTTCGGAGTGACCAGCTTTATCCAGTGTTTCGGAGCCTCGGCCTTCGGGGCGCTGCTTCTCAGTATCAATCCGGCGGCGACTCTCATCACCTGCATAGTTCCGAGAATTCTGTGCGGCTGGCTTTCGGGACTTTTGTTCAAGGCAATGAAAAGAAGCGGCAAGATGAAAACCGCGCCGTATTTTATCGCATCTCTTGCCACGGCGCTTCTCAACACGCTCTTCTTCATGAGTTGCATTATCCTGTTCTTCTGGAGTAACAGCACGTTTATCTCCACTATGGGAGGCTGGAGCATGCCTACAGACGCAATTTGGCCCTTCTTAGTGGCATTTATCGGCGTAAACGGCTGCGTGGAGGCTGCGGTGAACTTTATCGCGGCAGGCACCGTTTCAAAGGTGCTTTCAAAAACCGTAAGAATGTAGATGTAGATAATGTAAATAAGGAAAAATAAAAAATACGAAAATCAAGGAGCATATCGAGAGGTACGCTCCTTTTTTGGCGAAAATCTTCGGCAAATTTTTATCGATAATGAAAATCTGCCGGAAAAAGATTGATAATTTTAAAAATCTGCCGAAAAATATAATCTGAAATCCAAGCGAAAAATTGTTGTCCAAAATTGTTGCACTTTGCAAGCCTCTTTAAATCCCTTGCGCAGAGGCATTCTGTTTGATACAATGATCTTGCATAATAGGGTATTGAATAGGATATCGAAAGCAGGGGAAAAGATGATACAGCTATATTTGCAGCTAATTGATACGGAAACAGAAAAGGAAAAATTCGAGCAGCTTTACCATAAATATCGCAGGCTGATGCATTGGGAAGCAAATCATATTCTATGCGACAGTCAGCTTGCAGAGGATGCCGTGCATGAGGCATTTCTGAGGGTAATAAAAAATTTTCATAAAATCGGGGAAATCAATTGTCCCCAAACAAAGAATTTCGTGGTTATTATAGTTAGAAACGCTGCGCTTAATATTCTCGAAAAAGAGAAACGCAAACCTAAGACACAGGATTTCTCAGAAGGCGATATTACGGAATCATCGGATTATTATTGGGAAAATTTCTCGTCGGGATTTGACGAAACCTCAGATGAAGTTCTGCGAAAAGAAATCATGAGAACTGTGGACAGTCTGCCGGATTGGGCGGCGGATGTTTTGACGCTGTCGGCAATCTATGGGTGCAGCACAGCGGAGATTGCAGCGATTGAGGGAATCTCTACAGAAGCGGCAAAAAAACGATTGCAGCGTGCGCGTACTTTGTTCAAAGATAAGATGAGAGTGGGGAAAAAAGATGACGAATGCGGAATTTCAGAATGTTTTTGAGGAGGCTTTGAAAAAAAGGTACGAATCCATACCGAATCCCGAAGAACTTTCCTTTGATTATGAGTTTTCACCGCAGTTTGAGCGGAAGATGAAGCGCATGATTCGTCGGTTTGACTACATACAGGGCAAAGAACAGCGAGCGGAGCGGAAAGAAACAACCAATTTCCGCTTCCGCAGGGTGGCTGTTTTTGCCCTTGTTTTAGTACTCTTAATGGCATTGGCGGCGTGCGCGGTACACTATATTATTATCTGGAACGAAGAAAACAACGAAAAACAAGGCACGCTGGATGTGACATTTGAACTTGAAAATCCTAACACTAAGGACTTGTTTACTTTCAAGGAGCCTGTTGTGCCGGGCAGTTACACGCGGGAAGTAACATTCCGTGATGGAGATATTCAGGATATTGAATATACTGATGAAAAGAACGGAAAGACGATTATCTATCAGCAGGCAAGAATAACAGAAGCTATGGGCTTAAGTATAGACAATGATGATGAGAACTTTGCTCAGATAGAAGTAAATGGATCTAAAGGCTATGCGGCAACAGAAGATGCAGTATCATTTATCGTATGGAGCGATGGGATTTCATTGTATACCATTTCCTCTGACATTTCCTTCGATGAACTTTTTGCGATTGCCGAGAGCATACATTAAAGTATACTGAAAAAAATACAAAAAATATTTTAAATTTCTTGTCCCCCAATCACCTTTTCATCGGTTTTAGTGTATAGAAGGGAAACTTCTGATACTGAAGAGAGAGGAGGTGAAGAAATGAAAAGAATTATCAGCGTATTGCTTATAACTTGTCTGCTGACAATTAGTGC
>CAVHEY010000086.1:4703-6910 GCA_963635155.1 Bacteroides stercoris | reverse complement strand
AGAAAACAAGCGCCTCATAGGAGACGCCCGCTTTCTTTTGGTAATATATCATTCTCAGAGAGAACTTACATGGTGATAAAGATGAACTTCATGCTGAACAGCGCGCCGATTACCGCAATCATGATGTCTTTCTTGTGGAAATCGCCGGTGAAGATGGCAATCAGCGTGTAGGCGATGGCGCCGATACCGATTCCGTTGGAGATGGAATAGGTAAGAGGCATCATAATCAGCGTCAGGAACGCCGGAGCCGCCTCCTTGATATCCGACATATTTACGCTCTTGAAGTTCCCCAGCATCAAAACCCCTACATACATGAGTGCCGGAGCCGTCGCGCAGGACGGCACGATGCTTGCCAGCGGCGTAAGGAAAAGACAAACGAAGAAGCAGCAGGCAACTACCAGCGAGGTAAGACCCGTTCTGCCCCCCGCAGCTACGCCGGAAGCGGATTCAACGAAGGTGGTACAGGTGGAAGTTCCCAGAACCGCACCGGTAACCGTTGCGATGGAGTCGCAGGTCATGCACTTGTCAAGGTTGATCGGGTCACCGTTTTCGTCCATAAGGTCAGCCTGAGAAGCCGTTCCGTACAAAGTTCCGATGGTGTCGAACATATCGATGAGGCAGAAGGTAATGATGTACATGATCGCGCTGAAAACTCCCCCCACAAACTCAGGGCTGAAAGCGTGTTTCCAGGAATCTGCCTTGAAAACTCCCACGATACCGATTTCCTTGAAGTCTGTAAAGGACTGTCCGATCTGTTCCATGTTCAGGGACGGAGTCGTACCGCTGAAAATATAGTAAAGAATCGATATTACCACGATTCCGATGATAACATTTCCCTTTACACCCCGCTTGCCGAGAATTACGATCAGCAGGAACCCAACCAAAGCAAGAAGCGCCGGAAGCACCGTTAAGATTCCCCCCTCGCCGTTGATGGCTCCGTGAATGTCAACGAACTGAGTGAGGGTGTATTGATTCGTCTGAATGATCCCTACGTTCTGGAATCCGATATAGGTAATAAAGAGTCCGATGCCCGCAGGAATGGACTTTTTCAGACATTCCGGCATCGCCTTTGCGATATACTGTCTTGCGCCGGTAACGGAAAGGGTCAGGAAGATGATACCCGAAAGCAGGATGATAACCAGTCCCGCCTGATAGCCTTCCACGCAGTCCCCGCCGGAAATCACCTGGGGAAGCACGAAGCTGACAAAGAAGAAGGAGTTCAGCCCCATACCGCAAGCCTGCGCAAAGGGCATCTTCGCGTAAAATGCCATGAGCAGCGTACCGATTACCGCAACCAGAATCGACGCAACATATACGGCGTTCCAAATGTTGTCCAGCCCCTCGGTGAAACCCGTAACCTGATTCGGATTTACGAAGATGATGTATGCCATAGCAAAGAATGTTGTGAGTCCGGCAATGATTTCGGTCTTTACCGTCGAACCGTGCTCTGTAATTTTGAAAAATTTGTCCATTGTGTGTGTCCTCTCTTTTTGCAAATATAGTTGAAACTACCGGTCTTCCCGGAAGTAGTTCAAGCCAAGGCTCTGAGGAGGCTGATCCTCCCTGCGCTGTCTCATGGAAACGATAACCAGCACCACCGCCGTTACGATATACGGCACAACCTTGTAGATCTGTGTCGGCAGGAACGGAATCGGAAGTCTGAGATAAAGGATCAAAAGTCCTCCGAAAAGGATCGAGCCCCAAAGGGCGTTCAGCGGTTTCCACAGGCAGAAAATTACCAACGCTACCGCAACCCAGCCCTCGCCGGAAAGCCCGGTGTGGTTCCAAACGCTGCCGGCTATGGTCATGGTGTAAACCATGCCGCCTACCGCGGAAATTCCGCCGCCGATGGTGGTTGCAAGGTATCTGTATTTTGTAACATTGATTCCCGCCGCGTCAGCCGTTGCAGGGGATTCTCCCACCGCGCAAAGGTTCAGCCCGGACCTTGTTTTACTCATGAAATATGCCATCGCAATCGCCATAGCAAATCCGAGATAAACAAAGAAGTTATAGCTGAAAAGGATCGGTCCCAGCACCGGAATATCCTGCAAGAACTGCGGAAGCACAGGATTCGAAAAGGCGTCTTTGAGGGCGTTGCTTACCGTTACGTTTCCGCCTACCTTGAGCCTCATAAGCTCGCCCACGAACTGCCCCACGCCGGTTCCGAATATGGTAAGGGCAAGACCGGTAACGTTTTGGTTCGCCCG
>CAVHEY010000086.1:3054-4322 GCA_963635155.1 Bacteroides stercoris | reverse complement strand
ATAATGTCCGAAATGGAAGCCGGAACCTTAAGACTGGTCTGAAGTCCGCTGGCTCCCTTGTCCAAAACCGCCAGTAAAAGGGAAATGGCAATCATGGCAAATGGATTGAACTGCGCCAGCCACGCCACAACGATGGCGGTGAATCCCACGCCCCCCGCAACATCTGCGTACAGGGTCATATTTGCGCCGGAACATACCATGAAGCCCACCAGACCGCAGATCGCCCCGGAAAGGCAAGCCGTCCGCATCGTCACCTTGGTAACATTCATCCCGGCGTATCTTGCGGTGTTTTCCGATTCCCCGAGAACGGCAATTTCATAGCCGTGTTTGGTGTAGTTCATATAGACAAACATAAATGCGGTCAAAATCAAAACGATGATCCAGCCGCAGTGGATACCGAAAACCTTCGGAAGCACCGCCGCCTGATCAAACAGGGGAATGATCTGGGAGCCGGGTTTCCCCTCCCAAGGTCCCCCTTGAAGCCAGCCGACAATTCCTATGGCTATGTAGTTCATCATCAGCGTAAACAGGGTCTCGTTGGTACCCCAGCGGGCTTTGAATGCCGCCGGTATTCCCGCCCAGATCGCTCCGAATATCATGGAGAAGATTCCCATGAGAAGCAGCAGAATCGGCGTCGGAATGGACTGGGCGTAATTCAAGGCGAAAAAGCTCGCCGCCACCGCGCCCATGGTGATCTGACCCTCGCCGCCGATGTTCCAAAACCGCATTGCAAAGCAAGGCGCAAGGGCAAGGGCGGTTCCAAGCAGCGGAACCGCGGTTTTTACCACCTGCTTCAGTCCGGTGGTTTTTCCGAGAGAGCTTGCCAGTATCGTGCCGTATGCCGTGATCGGGTTTGCTCCCGCAATCAGGAAAATCAGACCGCCCAGGATAATGGCAATCGCAAAGGCGGCAATACGAATCAGCCAGATTTTCCTTTTCGGCATATCCTCTCTCTTGGTGAGTCTTATCAAAGGAGTTTTCTCATTCATTTAGTTTTCCTCCTTTCCGCCGAGACTGGTCATCAGCATTCCCACTTCTTCCTTTGTGGTGGTTCTCGCGTCCACGATACCCGATACCTTGCCGTCGCAAAGCACCAAAATTTTATCGCAAAGTTCAAGGAGCACATCAAGGTCTTCGCCTACAAAGATTACGGCAACGCCCTTCATCTTCTGCTCCGTCATCAAATTATATATGGTGTAAGATGTGTTGATATCCAGCCCTCTGACGGCGTAAGCGCTCATCAGCACCGATGGAGCCGAGGCGATTTC
>CAVHEY010000086.1:0-2513 GCA_963635155.1 Bacteroides stercoris | reverse complement strand
CCCACCATCATTTCGGTAAGCTCGTTTTCGCTGGTTTCCGCCGTCCTTACGGTGGCAATATGCTCGCCCTTCCTCAAAACGGCAACAACGTCCGAAATTTCCATTACTTCGTTGAGTTTATGGGTGATGATGATGATGGACTTTCCGTCGTCTCGCATCGCCCGAAGCACCTTGAAAAGCTTTTTCGTTTCCTGCGGCGTCAGCACCGCCGTAGGCTCGTCCAGGATCAGCATATCCGCGCCTCGATAAAGCACCTTTATGATTTCCACGGTCTGCTTTTCCGAAACGGACATCTCGTATATTTTTTTATCGGGATCGATCTCGAACCCGTATTTTTCACTGATTTCTCTTACTTTTGCGGAAACCGCCTTTCGGTCCAGTTTTCCTTTTTCATCTAGCCCCAGCACGATGTTTTCTGCCGCCGTAAAGACGTCAACCAGCTTGAAGTGCTGATGAATCATTCCGATTTTGTTGTCAAAGGCGTCCTTTGGCGATGAAATCATTACCGGTTTTCCGTCGATGAGGATTTGCCCCTCGTCCGGGAAATAGATTCCGGCAAGCATATTCATAAGGGTGGTCTTTCCGGAGCCGTTTTCTCCCAAAAGCGCCATGATTACGCCCTTGTCGAGGTAGAGGTCAACGGCGTTGTTTGCCACATTGCTGCCGAACCGCTTTGTGATTCCTCTAAATTCTACTGCATGAATTCTTTCCATTCTGTGTTCTTTCCTTAATATATTACCAAATTTTATTTTCTGCTTTGTATCTGCATCTTCAAAAGCCAAAAGAGGACTTGAAAGTCCCCTCCTGGCTTATATTTAGTTAAAATGACTGTTATTTTTAGTATTCCTCGTTAATCAATTCGATTCCGTCGATTCTCAGGTCGAAGTTCGGAGCCGATTTGAAGTAGGATTCGTGGTAGTATCCGTCGAAGATGGCGTTGTAATCCTCTTCACCCTGGAAGTCTCCGTCCATATCCACAAGTCCCTTTGTCGGAGTCTTGCCGTCTACGGTAAATTTGCTGGTATCGAATACCTGAAGGGAGCCGTCTGCAAGGGCTGCTTCAACCTCTGCAAGCTTGTCCGCAGTTCCCTCAGCCGCAATGCTTTCGTTCAGCGTCGTAAGGGCTACATCTCCGTCTTTAAATCCATGCTGCTTGTAGTCCTGGTCAACGGTTCCGCCGTTTACGATGGTTTCGATGACATATACGAAGTAGTTTGTCCAGTCAATTCTGGAAGAAATGATAGAAGCTTCCGGAGCAACGTCTGTCATGTCAAGGTTGTAGCCAACATGGTATACGCCGTTTGACTGTGCGGTGGTAGCCGGAGTTGTGGAGTCGGAGTGCTGGGAAATCAGTACAGCGCCTCTGTCAATCAAGTCCTGAGCAGTTGCAGCTTCCATGGTCGGGTCGCCCCAGGAACCGATGAATTCAACCTTCATCGTTACGCTTGGGCAAACGCTCTTTGCGCCAAGATAGAAGGCTGTGTAGCCGGAGATAACCTCAGCGAATGTGTAAGCGCCTACATAACCGATCACCGCTTCATCTTCTTTGATCTCGCCCTTATCGATCATTTCCTGAAGCTTCATGCCTGCCGCAACGCCTGCAAGATATCTGCCCTCATAAACGCTTGGGAAAGCGTTCACGGTATTGTCTAAAGAGTCTCTCTGGGAAGCCTCGTTGGTAAGCGCCGCGAAAATGGTGTCCGGATAATCAGCGGCAACCGTAAGCATGGCCGGTTCCATTCCGTAGGAGTTGTTGAACACTGCGATGCAGCCCATTTCTGCAAGCTCGCTGTTGTCCGTTGCAACCGGGTCGCCTTCCGGATGGTTGTAGGTGTAAGTCCATTCGATGTTGATTCCTTTTTCCGCAAGGATCTCCTTTGCCGCGTCAGCCGCGTTATAGAAGTTTCTGTCGTATGCGGCGTTTTCGTCACCGATACATACCATGCCGACCTTGTAAACCTCGTCGCTTGTGGTGCTGCTGCTGTCTCCGCAGGCTGCAAGCGAGAAAATCATTACCATTACGAGTAATACGCTTAAAACTTTTTTCATTTTCAGTCTGTCTCCTTTTAACTCTTTCTTTCGTTCTTTAGAAATCTTTTTCTCCTATCGCAAAATTTCCTTTTGTAGCTAAATTATAGCCCCGCAAAAATCGTAAAACAAGAGAAAATCCGAATATTTCTTTACTTTTTCCTTAATAAAAAAGCCAATGTTCGATATGTTCCGAACATTGGCTTAGATCCCGTCTTTTTTAGTTCGTGTCACCTAAATTGCGGCTAAATCCCCCGCTTAGCTTTGTCCTATGCTCCTATGCAAGGTTATGCGAAGGTGATCTCTCCGTTTTCGAGATGAGAAACAGATGCCAGAGTTTCCACTCGGTAGCCCCGCTTTTCCAGCTGCTCCTTGCCGCCTTGGAAATCCTTGCTGATTACGATTCCCGCCCCTGCGACCTTCGCTCCTGCCTCTTCAATTATCTTGCAAAGGGCAAGGGACGCCTCGCCGTGAGCCAGAAAGTC
>CAVHEY010000085.1:0-6915 GCA_963635155.1 Bacteroides stercoris | reverse complement strand
ACTTTAATATTTCGTTTGCATATATAGACAATATCATCGAAATATGATAATGTAAAATATATAAAAATAAATAAAATTATAATATCCACGTTATAAGGCAAGGGGAGGGGGCATGCCTGTTGTGCAAACATAGGCTGTATGCCTGTTGTGCAAGCCGAGGGCTCAAAGCACGGTAACATGCTTGCCGGAAAGAAGAAGGAATGGAATTATTACAGATAAGATATTTTGTCGCAGCGGCAAAGGAGGAAAATATGACCAGGGCGGCGCAGAAGCTGCATATTGTCCAGCCTGCTCTCAGCCAGTCAATCGCAAGGTTGGAAGATGAGCTGGGAGTCCGACTCTTTGACAGAACAGGAAAAAGAATCCATCTCAACGCAGCCGGCAGGGAATTTCTGCGGACAGTGGAACCAATGCTGGCAACTCTTTCGGCGATGCCGGAGAAACTGCAGACGCTTGCGGAGGAGGAGGCAGAAACAATTTCGCTGAATGTGCTGGTTGCCTCCCATATGATCACCGACCTTATGATATCCTACCGAAAGGCTCATCCCAGGACGAACTTCAAGATGAAGCGCAGCGCCGATTCCATAGATTGGGATCTGAAGATATCCGCGACCGCGGGAGTCGGCGACATGAAGCCCCAAAGCGAAGGCAGAAAGCTGCTTGAGGAAGAAATTTTTATTGCGGTTCCCGCCGGGTCAAAGTATGCAAACAGAACAGAAATTTCATTGGAAGAAGTCCGGGGAGAGCCGTTTTTGACTTTTCCGCAAAATATGCCTTATCACGAGCTAACCAATCACATTTGGGCAGATACGGGGATAAGCCCGAGGGTAGGGCTGGAAAGCGACAATCCGCAATCGCTGAAGGAGCTTCTTGCGGCAGGCATGGGAGTTGCGTTTTGGCCTGAATTTTCCTGGGGAAAACCCGATGCAAAGCAGGTCAGGCTGCTGCATATAACAAAGCCAAGAGCAAGCAGAACCGTAACCGTAGTTAAGAATCCAAGACGCAAATTCACGGAGCAAATGGAAGAATTTTATCAATATATGCTCGAGTATTTCAATAAAATTGAAAATTCCTAAGAAAACATCTTGACGGACTGATATTAAAATGATATCATAATGATACAAAAGGGAAAGAGAGGTTTTTGAAATGGAAGAAAAAATTTTAACCGGAAAGAAAAACGGAATGATCGTGCTTATTTTGTCGGCGATTTTGTATCTTGCGGCGATCGCAGGAACCACGCTGGGAACATTGGGCGGCAATAAGGTTCTGCTGGTGATCGGTGTGATCTGGCTTTGCGTGGGCTGGCTCCCGTGGCCGGGACTGAAGATATTGAAGCCCCAGGAGGCGCTGGTACTGACTTTGTTCGGCAAATATTACGGAACCCTGAAAGGGGAGGGGTTTTATTTTGTAAACCCGTTTTGTACGGGGGTAAATCCGGCGGCAAAGACAAAGCTCAACCAGTCCGGTGACATCGAACACGCAAACAAGGGGCTGCTCAAAACATCATGGTTTGGGGGAACGGAGCCTGCAAGTACCACCGATGCCGGCGGAAACAAGATTTCCCTGAAAATCATGACTTTAAATAACAACAAGCAGAAGATCAACGACTGTTTGGGAAATCCCGTGGAAATCGGCATTGCGGTTATGTGGCGGGTGACCAATACGGCAAAGGCTGTTTTTAATGTAGATAATTACAAGGAATATCTGAGCCTTCAGTGCGATTCGGCGCTGAGAAATATCGTGAGAATCTATCCTTACGATGTTGCACCGGGGATTGATACCACCGGGGACGGAATTGCGGACGAGGGAAGCCTGAGAGGTTCCTCCGAGGTGGTTGCAGGGAGGATCAAGGACGAGATCCAGTCAAAGGTAGACGAAGCCGGACTTGAAATTCTGGAAGCGAGAATTACCTATCTGGCATATGCTCCGGAAATTGCGGCAGTCATGCTCCAGCGCCAGCAGGCAAGCGCCGTTGTGGACGCCCGCTCCATGATCGTGGACGGCGCCGTAGGAATGGTGCGCATGGCACTGGAAAAGCTCAACGAGTCGGGGATCGTGGATCTGGACGAAGAGCGGAAGGCGGCGATGGTTTCCAACCTCATGGTGGTGCTTTGCGGAAGCCACGACACCCAGCCCATCGTAAACGCGGGAAGCCTTTATTGATAGACCTTAAGGGGAAATTTACAGAGAAAGCAGGTGAGGCTTTGGCGGAAAAAAAACAGGTGCCGCTGCGCATTTCGGCAAAGCTGTTTGAAGAAATCGCGTCCTGGGCGGAGGACGATTTTCGCTCCATAAACGGGCAAATCGAGTATCTTCTCACGGAATGCGTCAGACAGCGCAAGAAAAACGGAAAATATGTGGGGGAAGAAATAGACAAACCTTTGGACATAGACATTTAGCGGAAAATTAGCGGAGTTTTAGCAAAGTCTTGGCCCTTACAGACAGACTTTAGCTTGACAAAGGGCGAAAAAACCGTAAAATATGAATTAAGGAAGAAATTCCGCGAAAATGATGATTTCAAGTGATATGGAAAAAGGAGGACGCTATGATTACTCAGAAAGATTTTTTGAAGTTTGCTTTTGAAGAGGCGATTACCGAAGTTAATCCAAACGCCGTTGACGAAGATGTGGCGAAGGCTACGATTGCAACCAGCATGAAAGCCTATGCCGACAGAGAAGGCTGCAAATTCACCGATGCAGAAATTGCGGAAACCATTGCCGCGGGACTTGCGGAACTGGAAAAAGCAAAGGAAGATTTCGAACACTAATCAGTAGCGGCTGTCACGGTTTTACTCGAAAGACAAAAGGTAATAGTCTTGCCCAGGCAGGGCTATTATTTTATTGAAAGATAGACTTTATGAATTTACAAGGCGAAAGGAACAAAGGAAAAACATGGGCGATTTTAATAGTTACAGACTGGAATATGAGAGCAAAAAGGTATCTGCGGAGACGGCGGCGCAGGTTGTGAGAAACGGCTACCGCGTGCATTTCGGAACCGGCGCGGGGGTTGTGGATACCATGGATAAAGCCCTTGCCATGCGGGTTTCGGAGCTGAAGGGCGTTACGATCCTTTCCACCGTGGGGATCCGGCACGAAGCGCTGGCGACCTATCGGGCGGCGGCTTCGCTGGGCGACGACGGACCCCGGCACGTGCGCTTTACTTCGGCGCATTTCAGCGCTTTTGACAGGAAAATGGCAGATGAGGGCAACTGCTGGTATATGCCGATGATGTTCTGCGAGCTGCCGGAGCTTTGGAACGACAACGGCAACCACATCGATGTGGCGATGTTTCAGGTAGGTCCCATGGACTCAAACGGTGATTTTAACCTGGGACCACAGGTTGCGGATATGAAGGGGGTTATTCGGGGCGCAAGAAAAATTGTCGTTGAAGTAAACGAAAATATGCCTTTTGCCTATGGCTATAACAACGAAATTAACATCAAGGATGTTGATTACATCGTGGAGGGAGAAAATTTGCCTCTGGCGGAGCTGAAAATGAAGGAGCCGTCGGAGGAGGACAGGGAGATCGCAAACCATGTGGTGAGGAATTTGGAAAGCGGCTCCACGATCCAGATCGGTATCGGCGGGCTTCCCTCCTCGGTGGGCTCGCTGCTGGCAGATTCCGACCTTTCGGAGATGAATATCCATACGGAGATGTTTGTGGACGCTTATCTCGACCTCTACGAGGCGGGAAAAATCGTTAACAAGATCAATCTTCCCATGAACCATGGCAGGGCGGTTTACTCCTTTGCGGCAGGAACCAAGAAGCTCTATGACTTCATCAACAACAATCCCACCTGCTGCTGCGCTCCTGTAGAATGGGTAAATAACTGTACAAACATAGCCGAGATAAACAAGTTCGTTTCCATCAACAGCTGCATCGCGGTGGACATTTACGGGCAGGTCTGCGCGGAAACCGCGGGATACAAGCAGATCAGCGGTACCGGCGGGCAGCTGGACTTTGTGATCGGTGCTTATCGTTCCAAGGGCGGCAAGAGCTTTCTTTGCCTGCCTTCCACCCGGACCCTCAAGGACGGCAGCCGGGTTTCCCTCATCAATCCGATCCTGCCTCCGGGGTCGGTGGTTACCACCCCTCGCTCCTGCACGGGCTTTATCGTAACGGAGTACGGAGCCGCCAATCTTAAGGGCAAATCTACCTGGGAAAGGGCGGAGATGCTGATCAACATCGCCCACCCGGATTTCCGTGAGGATATGATTCGTCAGGCGGAGAAGATGGGGATCTGGTGCAATAGCAGCAAGCGGGAAATTTAGCGGGAATATAGCGGGGAATTCGGCGGAAAAATCGGCTGAAAACTCGCCTGAAAACCCTGCGGAAAAGCCGCGGAAAAAAGTTGCCGAAGAAATCCACGAAAAAAATTCCGAAAAAATCTCGCAAGTTGCAGAAAAAACTCTTGAAAATGATGAAAAAATGTAGTATCATATGAAAGGTGCGTGGCTCTATGGTCAAGCGGTTAAGACTCCGCCCTCTCACGGCGGCTACCCGGGTTCGAATCCCGGTAGAGTCACCAGAGTATCAATACCCCCTTTGGCAGCATAAACTGCTAAGGGGGTATTTTTATGCGAAAAACAGCGATGATACTGGTGGGAATCGGCTTTCTGATCCTCGGGGGACTGTGGATTTTTAAGGATGTCTATGGGGAAAATATAGCCGGAGCGGCGGAGGATATCGCCGTAAATCTTGTGGCGGTTAAGATCAATCAAAGCCTGAAAAAAGGGTTTTACGATGAAAATTTTGACGGGGAGCTTTTGCGGGTCGAACGGGATGAAGCCGGTAATATCAAGTACATAGAGCCCGATACAAGGCTCATAAACAGGCTTGTGCTCGAGTTTGCCACCGGGGTCAGGGAAAGTTATGATTCGGAGGAAATTCAGGTTTCTGAGATGAATTTTGGGGTTTTAACAGGGAGCAAATTCCTCTCGCAGCTGCCGTTTCGGGCGAAGATTAAGGTGCAGCCCCTGAGCCTGACAAAGATCACAAGCAGCACGGGATTTGAAACCCAGGGCATCAATCAGACCCGATATTTCGTCCATTGCAATGTAAGGAGTCAGGTTAGGATCCTTGCGCCTTTTACCAACGAAACCGCGGAAATAAGCAGGGATTATCAGCTTGCGGAGGCGATTATCGTAGGGCAGGTTCCGGATAGCTATGTGGTCGTGCCGGAGAACGAAATCCTTGACGCGGCGGAATTTTAATGGTACCGGCGCCCCTTGCGCCCGCAGGCGGCTTATGATATACTTTAGACTATGCTTAGATTTAACGAAAACAACGAAGTGATAAGAGAAGACGAATACAGAGCCATTCTGGTGGGACTCCAGAGAAACGAAGACATTTCCTATTCCATGGAGGAATTGAAAGGACTCGCGGAGGCTGCGAAGGTAGAAGTTCTGGGGAAAATGATACAGAATTTGGAACGCCCGAACACCGCAACCTTAATCGGGAAGGGAAAAGTCGAGGAACTGGCAGAAATGGTAAAGAATATGGAAGCGGATACCGTCATCTTTAACGACGAACTGACGGGAATGCAGCTTCGGAATCTCGAAGACGCGGTGGGCGTGCGGGTAATCGACCGAACGATTTTGATCCTTGATATTTTTGCGGACAGAGCCACATCGAAAGAGGGAAAATTGCAGGTAGAGCTGGCGCAGCTCAAATACCGTATGCCGAGGCTTACGGGCTTTGGAAAATCCCTTTCTCGGCTTGGAGGGGGCATCGGTACCCGGGGACCCGGCGAAAAGAAGCTGGAAACCGACCGCAGGCACATTGAGCGCAGGATCCAGGACATCAAAGAGGAACTGGCGCAGCTTTCAAATACCAGAGGGGTGCAGCGGGCGCGGCGGGAAAAGAGTGAGATCCCGGTGGTGGCTCTTGTGGGGTACACCAATTCCGGGAAGTCCGCGCTGATGAACAAGATCCTTGCCATTACCGAAAAAGAAGAAAAGACGGTTTTTGAAAAGGATATGCTTTTTGCTACGCTGGATACCCAGCAGCGGAGCGTCGTACTGGACACGAACCATCGCTTCATTCTGGTTGATACGGTGGGATTTGTCAGCAAGCTGCCCCATTCGCTGGTGGAGGCGTTCAAGGCGACCCTGGAAGAAGTCCTTTACGCGGATCTGCTGATTCATGTGGTGGACAGCTCCTTTGAAAACTACGATTTTCAGATCGATGTAACCAACAAAGTTCTCGCGGAAATCGGCGGGGCGGGGAAGGAAAAAATTATCGCGTACAACAAAATCGATAAGGTAAACGAGGCGGGGGTAGTACCTTTTCCGGGAACCGACAGCATCCTTATCTCGGCAAAATACGGTCAAAATATAGACGAGCTTCTGGAAAAAATCAAAGAAATTATTTTCAAAGATGATGTCTTTGCGCGGCTTCTTGTGCCCTATGCAAAGGGAGACGTCAGCTCCTATCTTTGCGAAAAAGCCAAGGTCAATGTCATGGAGTATCGCGAGGATGGAACCTATTTTGAGGCGGAGCTGAAAGAAGCGGACTATCAGCGGCTTAAGGAGTATGAAATACAATGAAACTTTACAGCACGGTGCGCAAGGCGGCAAGTGCCGAGCAGATAATTGAAAAATCAAGGTTTATCGCCTATGTCAGTCCCGTTGAAACAAGGGAAGAGGCGGAAGAATTTATCGCTTCGATACGAAAAAAGCACAAGGATGCCACCCACAATGTTCCCGCCATGGTTTTGGGGGACAAATTCCAAATCCAGTGGGCATCGGACGACGGAGAGCCACAGGGAACTTCGGGAGCCCCCATCGTTAAGCTGCTGGTGGCGCAGGGCATCACCAATGTGGCAGTGGTTGTGACCCGCTATTTCGGCGGAATCAAGCTGGGAACCGGGGGACTGGTGCGGGCGTATACAAGCAGCGCGAAACTGGGACTTGA
>CAVHEY010000084.1:0-6954 GCA_963635155.1 Bacteroides stercoris | reverse complement strand
ATTTTGGCGTATTGCCGCTGATGGTCGAATGTTCATAACCTACACCTCCCAAATTTATAGAGCAGAAATCTTTAAAAACTTTCTGCCGAACATCATGTAGTAATATTATGACTATATTATATCTATTAAATGCTATAACGTCAAGTCAGAATTCGAACCGAATCTGACCGAGTTCGAGAGAATCCGAAAGATGTGGCACCGCGCAAAAACTCCGCGAGGGCTACAGATTGTAGCCCTCGCTTTTCATGTATTGAAGCACCTTGTTCGCCACGGGGCCTGCCACCGAAGAGCCGTAGCCGCCGTTTTCCACGCAGACGATAAAAGCGTAGTCCCCGGCGAAGCCGCAGAACCAGCTGTGGGGAGCCTTGCCGCTTCCGACTTCGGCGGTTCCCGATTTGGCGTGGAGGGACAGGTTCGGATAGTTGCCGTCGCCGTAGGTGATTTTTACATTGTTTCGCATCATATCGGAAAGTTCCCTTGCGGTTTCCGATGGAAGGAGCCGTACGCTTCCCGCAGAGGCACTCTCAGATTCCTTTCCTATGAGTTTTGCCCCCTTTGAGATCAGCGATTCGTCCAGGAGCAAGGTCGGCAGCGCCGCCTTTCCGTCATTTGCGATTGCTCCCAGATAGACCATCATGGAAAGTGGGTTCACCTGATCCTCGAACTGTCCGATTCCCGCCCAGCCGATATTGACCTCAGCAGAATCGAAATTGAAGGTTCCCGCCGCCGACTTGATCCCGTCTATATCGTAGGCTTTCGTAAGCCCCAACCCGTCCGCATACTCAGCCAAAACATCGCCGCCCAGTTCCATGGCCAGGGTTGCGTAGGCGCAGTTACAGGAATTTGCAAGAGCGCCGTAAATGTCCATGGTGCCGTGGACTTTCGGACAGGTGATCTTGTCCGAGCCTATGGTGAGGCTTCCGGTACATTTGTAGCTCCAGGAGTCAAGGCCTTGAATATTCTCGATTGCCGCCGCCGTTGTCACCAGCTTAAAGATGGAACCCGGCGTAATCGTGGCGGAAATCAGTTTGTTCATGTAGGTACCCGGCAGCGGGTCTGAAAGGGTATTTTCGCCCTTTTCTCCCGGATCGTAGGTTGGGGTGCTGACCATGCAGATGATTTCTCCGGTCTTGTAATTGTAGACCCCCACCAGACCGTTTCTGCCCGCAAGGGCTTCGTAGGCGCTTCGGGAAACCTTAGCGTCCACGGTGAGATAGACCTTGGAACCGCCGGATTTTATCAAGCCGTTGGTGCCGGTCACAAAGTTGTAGCCCACCATTTTGCTTCGAAATGCCACATTTGCTCCGGTGGCAATGTTTCCCGCCGGATCTCCGGTGGCGTGGAGGTTTGCCCTGCGAATCAGCTCATCGGAATTGTATTTCATGCCGCTGGAAGTGTTTTTTAGCAGCCGCTTTCCGTTTCGGTCATATACCGCCCCGACGCTGAGTTTTCCATTTGCATAAATGTGGGTGTTCGCGTAAAAGGTCGCCCAGTTCGAGCCGTTTATTTCCAGCTTCGCCACGAAAAAGATCAGTCCCGCCACCAGCACTGCTACAAGTGCCAAACAAAGAAGAGCTCTTTTTTCCAGTTTTTTCATCGGCCCTTACCCCCTTTCACCGCAAGGCTGGCATTTTCCCTTGTGTCGGCAGACTTCAGGAAAGCCAGGAGCGCCCAGGAAACGATCATGCTGGTACCGCCGTTTGAAACGAAAGGAAAGGTTACCCCGGTAAAGGGCAAAATGTCGGTGCAGCCGAAGATATTCAGCATGGTCTGGAAAATGAACATACTCATGGCTCCGCAAGCCGCAATGGTGTAATAGGTGGAACGGCCCGCCATAATGGAGCGCACCGCGAAAATTGCCAGGGTCACGATGGAAAGCACCGCCAGCACCGCTATGATCAAGCCCCATTCCTCGATCAAAATTCCGAAAACCATGTCCGTGTCGGCAGCCGGCAGGGTGTCCAGCCAGCCGTTTCCCGCTCCGGAACCGATGAGTCCGCCGCTTGCCGCAGCCGAGAGCGTCCTGCTCTGTTGATAGCCTGCGGCATCTACCACCGCCGCGTCCCAAACATGGCCCCAGGTCTGAAACCGCGCCGCCACATAAGGTTTAAACTGCAATATGATAAATCCCCCGGCAGCCGCGGCTCCCACCATCAGGAAAAGTTTTGAGAAGTCGCCGCTTCGCAGGAAGGATATGATCAAAAAGGTTACGAAGAATATGATTGCCGTGCCGAAGTCCCCCATGAGTCCCAGGCAGCCGAAGCAAAATGCCGAAAAGCCCATGAAGATCCAAAGGTTTTTCTTTTGGAAAAGTTCGTCCAAAGTGGCGGCTCCGATCCAGATAAAGGCAACCTTTACCAGCTCCGAGGGCTGGAATGTCATGGCTCCGACGCTGATCCAGTTTTTCGCCCCGAATCCGAAGGTTCCGATGGTAAGGTTTGCGATCAAAAGCACCACCGCGCCTATAAACATCACATATCGCAGCGCCTTCGCCCGTTCCAGGTTTCTAAGCAGCATACACATCAGGAACATGATAAAAATTCCTATGGCGATGGCAATCAGCTGTTTCGTCAGCTTGTCCGGCGCAGAAGTCGCCACCACCGCAAGATTCAAAGTCGATAGGAAAAAGGCGATGGTTTCCATTTCCACCGCGTTTCTGCCAAAGGCCCTCAGCGCCGCCATGTAAATCCACATACAGGCACAAAGTCCCCCGAAGGCCAGCAGGATTTCCCCGAGATATTCGGTTCCCACCGCAAACCAAAGCTGGAAAATCGTCAAAATCTGAAAGAGGGTCAGCGCCGCAAGCCCCGGCCCTGCGCTCATAACCTTCGTGTCGGATTTTCGCATGGCAAGGTTGTTGCTCTTTTCTTCGAGGCTTATGGGAAGCAGGGTAAACTCTGTATAGCCTGCCCGGATCACATCGCCGTATTCCAGCTTGATTTCCGGCCCCATTTCCCCCTCTCGGCTTACGAGAACATCGTTTATATATGTACCGTTTTTTGAGCCTAAATCCCGGTAGCGCCAAATACCGTCCTCTCCTACGGCATCCCGCATGAGAATGCCGTGGTTTCTCGAAAGGGTAAGATCCCTTGCCACGATGTCGCAGCTTCCTGCCCTGCCGATTACATTTTCCCAGTGGGTGATGGGAGCGCTTTCCTCGGAAACTACATCCCACCCGCCGTATTCGTCCTGCTTATAGGTTTTTATCTGTATGTACGCCCAGACCTCCGCCGGATTTTTTGCCCGTATCAGCGAAAGGATCGAACGCGCCAAAATATAAAGAGCAAGGGCGACGAAAACCCATCGCACTGCTCCCGTGTAAAGCATCTCTAAGCTGAAATTCTCAAAAAAATCTTTCATATCCATATCCCCAATGAGGGCGGTTTGGCGGCGGCTGCCCGCGGGTCGCGGGCGCAGCCGGGTTTCGACCGTCCCCGCAGATCGCACTGCGCGGCTGCGTATCGAATTTTGTCGAAACCCGCCTGCATCTCTTCGAGATAGCCGCCGCCTCGCCTTTTTGCCCTATTTCGTAAGGAGCAACGCGCCCTTTACGATGTCGTCCTTTGTCATGCCGTATTTTTTCCGCAGTTCATCAGGCTTTCCCGATTCCCCAAAGGTGTCCTGCTGCCCCACCATATACATTTTTACCGGACAGTGGGTGGTCACAACCTCTGCCACCGCCGAGCCAAGCCCGCCGATTACGGAATGTTCCTCTGCGGTCAGGATCGCGCCGGTTTCCTTCGCCGCCCGTACCACCGTCTCTGCGTCCAGCGGCTTTATGGTGTGCATATCTATAACCCGGGCTTCGATTCCGTGCTCCGCCGCAAGCTCCGCTGCGGCTTCCATGGCTTCGCTGACCATGATTCCGGTGGCGATAATGGTCATGTCTGCGTGTCCGCCCTCGTTCTTTGCGCCCTCTCTCAAGGTTGCCGCCTTGCCGATTTTGATTTCCTTTGCGGTTTCTTCCGTGTAGAAGGTGGGAACCGCCGCCCTGCCCAGCCTTATGTACGCCGGCCCCTCAAAGCCCACAGCCTGTCTGATAAGCTCCGCCGCGCTGGCTCCGTCCGATGGGTTGATCACCGTCATTCCCGGAATGGTTCTCATGAGGGCGATGTCCTCGAAGGTCTGGTGGCTGGCTCCGTCCTCGCCTACCGTGATTCCCGCATGGGTGGCGCAAATCTTTACATTGGCGTGGGTGTAGCCGATGGAGTTTCTGATGATCTCAAAGGCTCTGCCTGCCGCGAACATGGCGAAGGTGCTGGCGCAGACGACTCTGCCGGAAAGGGCAATGCCGCAGGCTGCCCCATAAAGATTTTGCTCCGCGATGCCCATGTTGAAGAATCTGTCCGGATACGCTTTGGCAAAATCCGCCGTCATGGTTGATTTTGAAAGGTCTGCGTCCATAACCACAAGGTTCGGGTTTTCCGCTCCCAGTTCTACCAGAGTTTTGCCGTATGCCTGACGGGTCGCCATTTTTTCCGCCGTCTTGCAAGTACCCGCTGTCGTCTTTGCTGCTTCTGTTGCTGCCGTATTCAGTGCCATTACCACTCACCTCCCAGTTCTGCTACCGCTTGTTTTGCCTCGTCCTCTTTCGGTGCCTTGCCGTGCCAGCCGGGGTTGTCCTGCATGAAGGAAACGCCCCTGCCCTTGTTGGTCTTTGCGATGATCGCCGTAGGCTTGCCTTTGCATGCCTTTGCCTTATCGAAGGCCTCGAAAATCTGCCCGAAGTCGTGCCCGTCTATCACCAAAACATTAAAGCCGAAGGCCTTGAATTTTTCGTCAACAGGGGCAACGGTCATTACCTCTTCATTTTTGCCGTCGATTTGCAGCCCGTTCCAGTCTACGATTACGCAGAGGTTGTCCAGTTTATAGTGGGCTGCCGACATGGCAGCTTCCCAAACCAGACCCTCCTGAAGCTCTCCGTCCCCGAGAAGCGTGTAAATTCTGCCGCTTTTTTTGCCGTCCTTTTCGTCCAGTTTCCCCGCAAGCGCCATGCCCACGGAAACCGAGAAGCCTTGTCCCAGCGAGCCTGTGGACATTTCGATCCCCGGCACCTTATCTCTGTTGGGGTGCCCCTGAAAACGGCTGCCGAGTTTTCTGAGGCTCATCATATCCTCAACCTCGTAATAGCCTCTCTCCGCCAGTGCCGCGTACTGCACCGGACCTGCGTGTCCTTTGGACAAAATGAATTTGTCTCTGCCTTCCATTCTCGGGTTCTCCGGGTCGATGTTCATGACCTTGAAATAAAGGGCGGTTACGATATCTGCCGCCGAAAGGGAGCCGCCGGGGTGTCCCGACCCTGCTTTATGTACCGCTTTGATAATGTCGATTCGAATCCGAGACGCGATGTCTTCGTACTTCTTAAAATCCATTTTTGTCCTCCTGCCGTATATGATATGGTAATATTTATTTGAATTTCGGAAAGGCGGGCGGGCGAACCTTGGGTTTAGCCCTTAGGTTCGCGCCGTGCCGCAGGCACGGTCGCAGGTCCCAAGACCTGCGCCGCAAAGTGAGGCTTGGGTTTTGCAAGACCTGTGCCGGCCACCGCGCCTTTTCCGAAAAAACTTACATCACTATTTTAATGGTTTTCGTTTAAATTGGCAATGCCTAAACTTACGCTGAGTGCCTCATCAACCGAAGGAATTTGCGTGTCGCTTAGGGCTCCAATCCTTTCTTTTAGTCTTTGCTTGTCGATGGTTCTGAGTTGTTCCAGCAAAACCACCGAATTTTTGCTGAGTCCTCCCTGTGTGGCTGCAAGCTCAACATGGGTGGGCAGCTTTGATTTTCCTGTCTGCGAAGTAACAGCCGCCACGATGATTGTCGGGCTGTATCGGTTTCCAACATCGTTCTGTACTACCAGTACAGGTCTTACTCCCCCTTGTTCAGAGCCTACCACGGGACTTAAATCAGCAAAATAAAGATCTCCTTTTTTTACGATCAAAGTCCAACACTCCTTTTGCGGAAATTTTGCCTGCGCTTGTGCCGGCAAAATTTCTTTTACCAAACTCGGTATCAAAATTCTCTTTCGTGTTTATCCTTCGCTTAAAATCTTTTTCATTGCATAGGCGGTGTAAAGGGCAATATCCCCTGCCGTCACACCGTACTCTCCCAGTTCTTCCGCTGCTAAATCCCCTGCCAGCCCGTGGATATACACTCCCGCAAGGGCTGCTTCGAAGGCGCCGATTCGGACGGGCGGGCGGGTCTTGCCCGATGTTTCAGGCTCCGGTTCATAATCTGGCACAAGATTCTTGTTCCCTGCTTGAGACTCTGCTCCGCAGGCAGGCGCAAGGTCTTCGCCAATTTGCTTTCGCTGCCCCGCGATGCCGGTTGTGATTCCCGAAAGCACATCTCCCGAACCTGCGGTCGCCATGCCCGGATTGCCTGTAGTATTAGTATATGTCTGCCTCCCCGGGGCGGCTACTAAAGTGCCTGCCCCTTTCAGCACGATTATTGCTTGGGTCTTTTGCACCAGAGCCTCTGCGATGCGCTCCCGGGCTCCGGAGGACGCCCTGCTTGAAAAATCAAAGGCACCGTCAGCCTGCGAGGCGACCGGTTCTGTCACCGGCGATCCGTGTTGCTGAGAAACCGGCTCTGCCCCCGGCGCATCGGATTGCGAGGACGCTGATTCTGTCACCGGCGATCCGTGTTGCCGAGAAACCGGTTCTGCCACCGACGCATTGGGTTGCGAGGACGCTGATTCTGTCACCGGCGATCCGTGTTGCCGAGAAGCCGATTCTGCCGCCGGCGCGAGGCTTGCGGCATCGGTGCGGGTTGCAAGGGGCGTGCCGGTCGGCGCCAGAAGTCTGCGGGCTTCTCCCATGTGGGGCGTCAAAATCGTCCGCTCCGGATAAAGCTCTGCCCGCCGCCTCAGCAGCGCAAAGAAATCGTTATGAGCAATGATATTGAGTCCGTCGGCATCGATGAGCAGCGTCTTTTCATATGAAATTAAAAGTT
>CAVHEY010000083.1:0-6992 GCA_963635155.1 Bacteroides stercoris | reverse complement strand
GGTCTCCAGAAAAACTCTTTATCGCATGATGGAGCGATATGAAAAATGACATCCTACGGAACATAATACGCAAAAAAGCCGAGGAGCGTGCTTTCCGCACGCTCCTCGGCTTTTGTTCTAACACATCTTTTATCTATTTACTTAACTGTAACTTAACTTATGCTTCGTATGCGAATCCCAGTTCATCCAGTACGGATTTTACATAGGCTTCGTCTGTCCTACAGTCGGCTGCCAGGAATTTGATGACCTCTGCCGTCAGCGGCTTGCCTGCCGCCTTTGGAGCGGATTTCTTGATGAGCGATTTTCTCATGTGGTCAAGGTCAAGCTCCTTGATTCTGAAGAGACCCGGATCCATCGGCAGAATTACGTTCTTGCCCGGTACATCTTCGTCAGGAGTGCCGAATCTTACTTCGATGCCGTTCTTTCTTGCGAAGTCAAGCTGCGGCTGAATGTGCTTGCCGGCGCCGGTATATTCGGTCTCGGTTACGACGAGGATTGCGTCTTCCGGAAGTTCCTGTGCCAGTGCGAAGGCCGCTGCCAGTGCCGTATTCCCCGCAGGTCCTCTTTCCAGACCCTCGAGGTTCGCAAGCATCTCTGTCATGAACATAACCTCACCCTGAGTAGTGGCAACATATCTATCCATGTATCTCAGCGGTCTTGCCGCGGATCTCGGAACATCGCCGGTATCAGGGTTCGTTGCGTGAGGTACGCCGAAGCCCGTGTGACCTGTGGTGCAGGATTTCTTGTTGAAGTCATCGTCAGATGCCATGGAAAGTCCCGTAAGGTCGATGGACGCCGCTACAACCTTGGTATCGGCAGCGCCTGCCTTGATGAGACCTCTTGCGGTTCCCGTAACCATGCCGCCACCTGCCTGTGTGCAGACAACCATTGCCGGGTCTTTGCCGTATTTTTCGCGGCACTGGGTGGCAATTTCGTAGCCCAGAGTCTCAACTCCTGCAATTCCGAATGGGGAATACAGTGAAGCGTTGAAATATCCCGTGTCTTCCAGTACGGAAAGGTGTTCGTAGAAAAGCTCCGGTCCTACGGTGAGCTGGATAACCTCTGCGCCCAGGGCTTCGCATTTTCTCGCCTTTTCAACGATTTCCGGTTGACCTACCCCGTGGGAATCGTAGCATTCCTGAACGATGATGCACTTCATGCCCTGCATCGCCGCCTGGGAAGCTACTGCTGCGCCGTAGTTTCCGGAAGTTGCCGCGATTACGCCTTTATAGCCCAGCTTCTTTGCGTGAGCCACCGCGCAAGCCGCACGTCTGTCCTTGAAGGAACCGGACGGGTTCGCCGCTTCGTCCTTTGCGAGAATCATCGCGCCGTAGCCCGGTTTTGCGTATTTTCTTGCCAGCTTTGTGATATTTCTCAGTTCAAGAAGCGGTGTGTTTCCTACCCCTGTCTTTGCCTGAATTTCGCAGACTTCCTGAAGGGTATATCCCGTGGCTTTCATGAGTTCTTCGTAGTCAAAGGCTACCGAACCGGATTCAAATTTGTCGAAGTCAAGTCCCAGAGACTCTTTCATAATGTCTGCGGATCTTCCCATTACCGAAGTATAGTCTTTTGCCAGTGCCATTATTCCTCACCTCCGAATTTCATGATTCCTCTGAGAATTTTGTCGATTTCAATGATTTCCGGTACAAAATTTCCATAGCTGTGGGTGTAATGAGGGTTTTCCTCAATCAGTACACCCTTTTCGATACGACCCACCGCGGTTTCTACGCTGACGGTATCGCCGACCTTCGCTTCGTCATCAAGCAAAGAGCCCTTTGTCCACATCTCGAAGTTACACTTCTTTGTGTCATCGGGAATCTTTGCAGTTCTCTCGTCTGCCTTGAGTACAACGGAATGGATCCGTACCCAATCTCCCTTTTTTGCCATAATATCTTCTCCTTTTTGTATTACTTTTTCTTTCTTTAATTGTATTTATAGATTTTATTCTACAATATTTTCGTCCGAATATCAAGGGTTACAGCCCGGTTTGAATGGTTCTTTCGATGATATTTTCCTGAATATTTTCCTCAAGATCTACGAAGAATGCGGAGTAGCCTGCAACCCGCACCAGCATGTTGCGGTAGTTTTCCGGATGCTTCTGGGCATCTCTCAAGGTTTCGTTGTCAACCACGTTAATCTGCATATGGCTTCCTTTCATGCTAAAGTGCGCTTTCAAAACGGTTTCCAATATGTCGATACCCTTTTCGCCTTTGACAATCTGCGGATCGAAACGCTGATTTAGCAGCATTCCCGCCTGAAGATTGCCTTGGTCGATGGAGTCCAGGGATTTTACAACCGCCGTCGGGCCGCAGGTGTCGCAGCCGATCATCGGGGAAGCGTTGTCCGCCAGCGGCGTGAAAGCGTGTCTGCCGTCCGGAGTTGCGGTGATGTTCTTTCCAAGCTGGACATTGTAGGACTGGGTGGCGCATACGGAAATGAAGCTTCCGTCTCTGCCGTCTCTGTATTTCTTGATTTCTTCGTCTACGCTGCCTGCGACGAACTGGGCGAACTTGTCAACCTGTTCGATATCGTTGCCGTACTTCGGCGCCTTGTTGACCAGCATCTGGCGAAGGTTTTCCTTGCCCGTAAAGTCGGTTTTGAGCAGATCCATAAGCTCCGGCATGGAGATATATTTCTTGTTAAATACGCACTCCTCGATAGCTGCGAAGGAGTCTACGATGTTGGCAAGACCGGTAATCGCCATAGCGTCCCATCTGTAGTCCGCACCCTTGTCCTGAAGCAGTTTGCCCTTTTCGATGCAGCCTTGTGTAAATGCGGAAGCCACCAGCGTCGGCATGGTGTAGGCGTGTACGGAAACCATGCGGTTAAATTTCTCCACAAAGCGTTTGATGAAATATGCCTGCTGAGTGAGATACGCTTCTTTGAGTTCTTCCATGGACTTGATGTCCTTGGCTTCCGGCGTCACAGGACCGATTTGCTTGCCGGATACCGGATCTTTGCCGCCGTAAAGGGTCACTTCAAATACCTTGATGGTGTTAAAGAATCCCAGCATGGACTGGTAATCCGAAATTCCCGGTACAATCGGTTCGGTGCAGCCTAAGAGACACCATTCTCTCGCCTGTTCCAATGTGAATCCCAGCTTCATCAGCGCCGGAATTGCGTTGTTGTCGTTGAAGAAAGCAGGGTGGCTGCCTCCGGTCAAAGCGACCTTGATCGCCAGGCGGAAGGTTTCCTCGTCGATATTGTCGTGGTATCTGAAAGAAACCGGCGGTTCCTTTGTCTGCAAATCTTCCATGCCGTGGAGAATCAGCCTTGTCAGCTCGTTGCAGGCGTCGCTGCCGTCTGCCTTTTGACCGCCCAGGGTCATCTGGATATAGAGAGCGCAGCCCGGATAGGCCCCGGATTCAAATTCGTCTCTGAGGTACCACATTTCCTCGATTCTCAGCTTGAACTCGTGGATAACGTCTCCGATTTCCTGCTCAGGCACACCGTTTTCCAGATCCTTCTTGTAGAAGTCGTACATATACTGGTCGAATCTTCCCAAGGCGTGAATGTAGCCCATGTTTTCTGTCATGAGAGCATCGTGGGTGAAAAGCACCAGCTGCGCCGCCTGAAGGAAATTCTGGGGCGGGTTCTCCGGAACCACCCGGCAGTTTTCTGCGATGGTTTCGTACATCTTCTTCTGTTCCGCATCCTTGCAATTTGCCGCAAGCTCCTCCGCAAGGTCTGCGTATCGGTGAGCCAGAGTGATGACGGATTCCATAGCGGTAATCATGGCTTCCCACTTGATTCTCTGGTCGGTGTTTTCGATGGTCATCTGGTCATTCAGGGATTCGATCTGCTTTTTGCACTCATCGATATAGTATCTGTATCCTCTCTTAACCATGTTCGCATAGTCGGGAGCGTGGCACATGGTGGAACACTGCTGGATACCTCTGGTGAAAATTCCCGCATTCACCAGTTCATGCTCTTCCTCGGTCATGATGGCGTCGGTATAGTCACCAAAGGTGTGACCCTTCCAAATCTGTGCGATTTCTCTCAGCTCGTCCTTTTCTCCCGGCATATACTGGAACGGGTCGAACTGACGGGTATCGAAGGTTTCAACGGCTTCCGGCAGCCAGTTCATCATTTCCGGGAAAACCGGAACCGCATGGGTTCTGGAAGCGATGCTCCCTGCAAGAAGAGAGTCCTCTTCTATATATATGTGTCTTGTTTCGTTTACCAGCTTGAAAAGCTCTGCTCTCCGGCGGATATAAGGCTCCACCGACGGAGTTTTGTAAAACTCCGTGGCGATCCTTGCTCTGTCGAGGCAGATGGTAGGCGTGGTATTTCTGATTCTGTCTCTGATTTTTTCTATTCTATGTGATAACATTTCATTCTCCTTACTTTTTTGTCATCTTTACAGTTTCTACAGTCCTTTCTGGATCGTTCTGTCGATGATATTGTTCTGGATTTCTTCGCTGAGGTCAACGAAGTAAGCGGAGTAGCCCGCAACTCTTACCAGCACGTTCTTATATTTTTCCGGTTCCTTCTGAGCCGCCCGGAGAGTCTTGTCGTCCAGCACGTTGATCTGAATGTGGAAGCCGCCCTTTGCGAAGTGCGCCTTGAATACGGTTTCGATGATATCAAGACCCTTTTCTCCCGCGCAAACCTGCGGGTCAAATCTCTGGTTAAAGAGCATTCCGCTTTCCGGTACCAACGGGTCACAGCAAGCTAATGAGTTTACTACCGCAGTCGGTCCGTTTACGTCCATGCCCGCCATCGGGGAAGCGTTGTCGGCAAGCGGCGTGGTTGCCAATCTGCCGTCAGCCGTGGCGCCTACCAGCTTTCCAAGCTCTACGTTGTATGCCTGAGTCGCAACAACCAGGGTGTAAGGTCCGCCCATCGGATCGCGATATTTCTTCGCTTCCGTATCCAGCATATCGATGAGCCAGTAGGAATACTTGTCAACTTCCTCGATATTGTTGCCGAACTTCGGCGCGCGGTTCAGAAGCATCTGTCTCTTATCCTCGTTGCCCTCAAAGTTGTGGTCGAGCATATCGATGAGTTCGTCCATGGTGATGGCTTTCTGCTGGAATACGCAGGCATCGATGGCCTCGATGGAGTCGATCACGTTTGCCATGCTGGTGATTGCAATCGCCGTATAGTGGTGGTTGGAGCCTTCCTCCTGCAAGGTCTTTCCCTTTTCCATGCAGCCAACCGCAAGGGTGGAACCGGTGATAGTCGGCAGGGTAAAGGTGTGCCATGCCAGGGTTCTGCTGTACATTTCCACGAAGCGTCCCATGAAGAACTGAATCTGCTTCTTGAAGGCTTCCTTCAGGTCTTCGATATCCTTGAAGTTTCTCGGATCTCCGGTTTCGAGACCGATTTTCTTGCCCGTATTTACATCATAGCCGTTGTGGAGCATGATGTCCAAAATCTTGATCGGGTTGAAATATCCCGGATTGCTCTGGAAATCGGAAATTCCCAGTACCTGTGGCTCGATGCAGCCGCAGATACCCCAGTTTCTTGCCTCTTTGAGGGTGAATCCCAGCTGAAGCAGGTATGTGATAGCCGTGGTGTCGTTGTAGAATGCCGGGTGTCCGCCGGTATCTCTTGCTGCCTTGATTGCCAGCCGGAAGGTTTCTTCGTCCACATTCGGGTGGTAACGGAAGGAAATGCAAGGCTCGTCTGTCTGAAGATCCAGCAGGCAGCGCAGGAACACTCTTGTCAGCTCGTTGCAGGCGTCGCTTCCGTCGGTCTTCTGACCGCCCAGGATTACGTGCATCCAAAGCGGGCAGCCCGGGTCTGCGATGGATTCCGCGTAGCTTCTTACGTTCCACATTTCCATAACCTTCAGCTTAAACTCGTGAATGATTTCTGCGAAATATTCTTCCGGCTTACCCTCTGCGGTTTCCTTTTCGAAGAACGGGAACATATACTGGTCATATCTGCCCAGGTTGTGGTCGCCGCCGGAAGCTTCCAGGGTGATGGCAAGGTGGTGGAACCATACCATCTGCGTGGCTTGCAGGAAGGTCTTCGGAGGATTTTCCGGTACTACCCGGCAGTTTTCCGCCATGGTGAGAAGCTCCTGCTTTCTCTTTTCGTCCTTACATTCCGCGGCTTTCTTTTCTGCCAGATCCGCATATCTGTGAGCCAGTCCGATGATGGCTTCCATGGCGATAATCATCGCCTGCCAGGTGATGACCTGCTCCATATCATAAACGTCTTTGATCTTGTGCTGCGCCAGCTTTTCCTTGCACTGGTCGATATAATATCTGTAACCTCTCTTGATGAAATGGTCGTAATCCGGGGAGTGGTTCATGGTGGACTGCTGGGAAATTCCGTGGGTCATGATGCCCGCCGCGATCATTTCCTTCATGTCCTCGTCCAAAAGAGCTGATGTAAAATCTCCCAAAGTATGACCGTGCCAGATTTCTACGATCTTTCTCAATTCCTCTCTGTCCTCCTCGGAACGGAATTCCAGGTTGTCGGAAGGTCTGTTATCTAATGTATCGAAATCATCGTAAAGCCATTTGGTCGTATCCGGATGCATGATAACCGACTGAATGCGGCTGCCCTGGTGACCTGCCATCTGTTCGTCGTCATCAATAAAAATCTCCATGTTTTCGAGATAATACTTGAACGCCTTTGCTCTCTTGAGAATGAAGTTATCCATGGAAGGCTGGCTATAAAATTCTGTGATAAGCCTTGCTCTGTCCAAGTCAATGGTAGCCTGCGTGTCGCGCACTCTCTTGCTGAGTCTTTCGATTCTTTCTGTAAGCATAATGTTCTCCTTTCGTTTATCCAAATAATCTTCTTCTAATTTTTTCATAAATTCTGAAGTTTCTTGTTTTTACTTTTCATTTACTTTTACAAAATTATAATGCAAATCCTGTGCCAGCTTATGCCTGTAATGCTTGTTATCCGACAATTTTATTTTGACTTTTCCGGTAAGAATCCTTTTCTGCTTATTCTCCTCTTGAGCTTTGCTACAGGACTACTTCCCGGTTGTTGTCCTTCGTATAGAAGCAGACCTTTCCGCTTCCTGC
>CAVHEY010000082.1:3892-7022 GCA_963635155.1 Bacteroides stercoris | reverse complement strand
AAAAAGAGTTCAAAATAAACCAAAGCCGCCAAACAAGAGTTTGACGGCGCTCTCCATATGGGGACTGACCGCCCGACCAAAAGCGGTAATCCTTCTTCTAACTCCATGGTACACTGAATGTCATGAAATGTCAATAGAAAATTCAAAAAAATTGTAAGCGGTAAAGCGGTAAAGCGAAGGAAAAGCGAAGCCGAGGGCGGAGCGGTCAGAACCCCGCAGCTGCAAGGTCAGCGAAATCTGCGAAGCTCGAGAAGCCGCTATACAAGCCGGTGGGGAGAACCTGCGGCAACCCGCTTACAGCGTCACGAATTTAATGGGCATGGCAATCTGCGTTATATAGGCTTTGCTGTTTGTGCCGTGGGTAGGAGGTCCTTCCATATACATATTGCGAAATATGCCGTGGGGAACCATATCGTGTTCGGCGGCATAGTCCCGCAGAATTTGATGGATTTCTCCGAAATTTTCGTAAGGTCCCCGGTAGTAAACGCAAAGAGCGCTGGTAGCGGGAAACTTGCGAATGGCGGAGCCCTTGCTATCGCTATCTACAGGAACGATAAAAAGCCCGTCGCCGGGATTGTCAAAGGCAATCTGCGTACACATTTTGCTCTCGGTATTGATACAATAGGATTTCAGAGCGTCGATATAGGTCTGTCTGAGGGCGGAAGTCTTTCCTGCCAGGTCAAGCCCCGAAAACTCGCGGCAGTACGCCGTAAAAGCCGGAAGGGACACACTGTGAACCGTATAGGAGCCGGTCTCCGCCTGTCTGAGCTGTAGCTGGGCGATATATTGATCCAGCTGGGCGCGAATGACGGTGAGCCGATGAATTTTCTCGTCAATATTGCCGGAATCATCGATGTAATTTTGGATTTCCGAAAGGGAAAGCCCCAGATTTTGCAGGGTGCGAATCAGCCTGATGTGGACGATATTATCCACCGAGTAATAGCGGAAACCGCGCTTGTCGTTTCTGACGGCAGGGGTAATCAAACCGTGATTTTCATAGTTTATAAGAATTCTGCGGGTGATTCCGAGAGCCTTGGTCACTTCACCCATCTGAAAAAGCTCTTGCGTGTTTTTCTTCATATAATCTCTCTCAAAGGTTAATTGGCGCTAAAAATTCTCAAAAGGGAAATACGCGGGCTATCGCTCAAAGCATTTCTTGAGGTAGCCCACGGCGCAGATACCGCCGATTACGGCTCCTGCCACATACCAGTATTCTCCCGGCTCCGCAAACCCCAGAGGTCTTGCGAAAGCGCAGCCCAAAGCGAAAAGTCCGCATAAAATTCCTTTGAGTAAAGCTCCCTTTTTCGTTATGTTCATTTCTTACGTACCTCCGTTTCCTTCGCCTGACTTTCCTTCGTTTGATTTTCCTTTTCTTGGTTTTCCTTCGCCTGATTTTGATAGGCTTCCATTATCGCTACGGACGCGGAAGCGCCGATCCGGTCTGCCCCGGCGTTGATCATCGCCATTGCCGTATCAAAGTCCCTGATACCGCCGCTTGCCTTGACTTCGAGGGCAGAGCCTACGGTCTTTTTCATGAGAGCGACATTTTCTACCGTTGCGCCGCCTGTGTTAAAGCCTGTTGAGGTTTTGACGAAGCGGGCACCGGATTCTGCGGAAAGCTTGCAGGCTTCTACGATTTCTTCGGCAGAAAGCAGGCAGGTTTCGAGAATCACCTTGACAATTGCCCCGTACCTTTCGGCAGCTTCCACCACCGCCGAGATGTCGTCCCGAATATAGTCGTAGTCTCCGGTTTTAAAGATTCCCACATTGAGCACCATGTCGATTTCCTTCGCTCCGTCCTTGCAGGCTTCTTCGGTTTCGAAGGCTTTGGAAGCGGTAGTCCCGGCACCCAGAGGAAAGCCCACCACCGCGGCAACCTTGACATCAGAGCCTCTGAGGGTATCCGCACAGCGGGCAACATAGCAGCCGTTTACACACACCGAGTAAAAATCCCACTCCAGCGCTTCCTCACAGAGCTTGTCGATTTGCGAGGCGGTAGCTTCGGGCTTGAGAAGGGTGTGGTCAAAATATTTATTCAAAGGTTTTGTCAAATTCATTTTATTTACCTCCGAGTTTATCTCCGATTTTGCAGAAAGGCAGGCGCAGGGGTGCCGACGCTCCGGTCCGTCTTCGCCTGTTTCGTATAAAAGAAGTATAGCATAAATCCGAGAAATTGAAAAGACATATTGCCATAACGCTCCTTTGCGAATATAATGAATATATCAAAAAATGAGAGGAAAAGATATGGAAAGCGTAAGGAAAAGGGCGGATCTGCTGGGAAGAATCAAATGGCTGGGCTTGCTGCTGGGGATCATGATGTATTACCTGACGGTAGGCGCCTTCGGAGATATCGTTTCGACGTTTTTGGGTTGCGCCGCGGCGGTAGGGTTTTATCTGATCTGCGACAACGAAAGGAAGTCCGTAGTGGCAAGGCACATTTCGGATCAACTGGACGAGGTGCTGAGAAAAATCGGGCAGCGGGAAAATGTTTTCGAGATAAAGTCCACGGGCACGGGCATGGTGATAAGGATTTATTACATCGGGGCGGGAGAAAAAGCCGCTCTTTGCACGAAAGCGGTGCTTGAGGCAATTTCAAAGAGCTGGTATCGCTCAAGGGTCTGGGTGACGCAGATCGTGGATTTGGAAAGGCGGGAAGAAATTCCGGAGGCGCAGAGAGCGCTGAACGAGGAACTTTTAAGCGACCTGAAAAACGGCAGGGAATAGGCTTTCTCCGCAAAAATTCGAGAAAAATTTGGGGAAATCCGAAAAAAACGAAAAAACCTGAGGAAAAATCCTAAGGAACACAAAATAAGGGACAAAATAAGTCGGAAAATCCGGAAATAAATTCGGAAATAACACAGGTAAAAACTTGAAAACTTCAGGATTTTGTTATAAAATAATAGGATACATATATGACAAGCCCACGGGATTATCAGGCTTGCAAGGTAGGAGGTAGATTTATGGGCATAAAGGTCGCAAAATTCGGCGGCTCATCCGTGGCAGACGGGATACAACTGACAAAAACGAAGGAAATCATCCGGCACGACCCGGACAGAAAATATATCGTGGTTTCGGCACCGGGCAAGAGATACGAGGGGGACAACAAGATTACGGATATCCTCTATCTCTG
>CAVHEY010000082.1:0-3639 GCA_963635155.1 Bacteroides stercoris | reverse complement strand
AAAAAAGGCAAACTCATGATGGAAGAAACCGACAAGGCGCTTTCCGAGGAACTGGCAAAGCACGAAAGGGCGGTGCTTCCGGGCTTTTACGGCAGCACGCCGGACGGAAAAATCAAGACCTTTTCCAGAGGCGGTTCCGATATAACGGGAGCGCTGGTGGCAAGAGCCGTTCACGCGGATGTATACGAAAACTGGACGGATGTTTCGGGCTTTCTGATGGCAGACCCGAGAATCGTTGAAAATCCAAAGCAGATTCGGGCGATTTCCTATAAAGAACTCAGAGAACTTTCCTATATGGGTGCCAGCGTTTTGCACGAGGACGCTATTTACCCGGCGAGAATGGCAGATATTCCTATCAATATCAGAAACACGAATCAGCCGGAGGACAGCGGCACCTATATCACCGCAGAGGTTTCCGAGGAGTACGAAAAGCAGCAAAACCGCATTATTACAGGAATCGCGGGAAACAGAGATTTTACGGTCGTTGCGATTTACAAGAACATGATGAGCAGCGAACGGGGCTTCGTGAGAAAAATTCTCGATATTTTGGACGATTACGACATCAATTTTGAGCATATACCAAGTGGGATCGATACCATTTCCGTCGTTATGGCAAATAAATCCATAAACGGCAGGCTTGACGAGGTTTTGGAGGAATTCCGCTCAAGACTTCGCCCGGACAGCATAGATGTTTTGGAAAATATGGCGCTTATTGCCACCGTAGGACATGGCATGGCGTACAGACAGGGCGTTTCGGCAAGGCTCTTTGAGGCGCTTGCAGGGGCGGGGGTCAATGTTCGTATGATCGAACAGGGCTCCAGCGAGATGAATATTATTGTCGGAGTGGAAAACAAAGACTTTGAGAAAGCAATCAGAGCCATCTACGCGGCATTTGTAGAGGAGGAACCAGAGGCATGAAGAAACTTGTAACGATAAGCCGTCAGTACGGCAGCGGCGGAAGGATCATCGGCAAACTGCTTGCGGATAAATTGGGAGTGCCGTTTTATGACAAGGAAATACTGGATTTGGCGGCGGAGGACAGCGGATTTTCCAGAGAATTGATCGAGGGGACGGAGCTAAAGGCAAAGAGCAGCTTCGCCTATAACCTTTCTTCGGCGCTCAGCTTCAGCGAGGGAGTCAGCGGAAGCCCTCTTTCGGTGAACGAAAGACTTTTTCTCGCCCAGTTTGAGGCAATCAAAAAAATCGGAAGTACCAATGAGGGAGTAATCGTAGGAAGATGCGCGGACTATGTGCTTCGGGATATGCCGGGAGTCACAAATGTTTTTATTTATGCAGAGCTTGAGGACAGGAAAAAGCGCGCCGCGGAGGTTTACGGAGACGATCCGGCGAGGGTTGCGGATATCATTGCCACTTACGACAAGGCAAGACAGAATTATTACAACTATCACACAGACCAAAAATGGGGAGAGTTTAAGAATTACAATCTGGCGCTGAACAGCAGCTACATTACCGAAGAGGAGGCAGCGGGGCTGATTGCGGCGTATATTGAACACAGGAGGTACTAAGATGAAAAGAGGAATTATTGAGGCGGAAACCAAGAAGAAAAAAGGCGGAAAAAAGGTTGCAAAGACTTTGGGAAGAACCATGGCGGCTTTTCTTGCGGCAGGGGTTGCGCTTATCGCGTTGACGGACAAGACCATGTCCAAGGCGTGTCCGCAGGAAAACGAGGAGGACGAATAGAATGAAAGAAGGCAAAGGAACATATTACATCACGACACCGATTTATTATCCCAGCTCAAACTTGCACATCGGTCACACCTATTGCACGGTAATGGCAGATGCCATGGCAAGATTTAAGAGGCTTTGCGGATATGATGTAAGATTCCTTACGGGAACCGATGAGCACGGACAGAAGATCCAGACCATTGCAGACGAAAAAGGTGTTAGCCCGCAGGCTTATGTGGACGAAGTGGTGGACGGAATCAAAAAACTTTGGGATAAAATGGAAATCTCCAATGACGATTTTATCCGTACCACCGAGCCGCGGCATATCAAGCGTGTTCAGGATATTTTCATGAAAATATACGAAAACGGGGACATTTACAAGGGTGAGTACGAGGGGCTTTATTGCACGCCCTGCGAGAGCTTTTGGACGGAAAGCCAGCTGGTAAACGGTTGCTGCCCGGACTGCGGAAGACCGGTTCAACCGGCAAAGGAGGAGGCGTATTTCTTTAAGCTTTCAAAGTATGCGCCGGCGCTTTTGGAGCTTTTCGATAAAAATCCTGATTTCTTGCAGCCCGACAGCCGCAGGAATGAGATGATTTCCTTTATCCATCAGGGTCTTGACGACCTTTGCATTTCCCGTTCCACCTTTGACTGGGGGATTCCGGTTCCAATTGACGAAAAACACGTGATTTATGTATGGCTTGACGCGCTGACAAACTACATCACGGCGCTGGGCTATCCGGACGAGCCGGAGCTTTACGATAAATACTGGCCGGCAGATGTTCACCTTGTAGGCAAGGAAATCGTCAGATTTCACAGCATTATCTGGCCGGCGATGCTTATGAGCGCGGGTCTGCCTCTTCCAAAGCAGGTGCGGGGACACGGCTGGCTTCTTATGGGAGGCGAAAAGGTTTCCAAGTCCAAGGCTGCAAAGGGTTCCGATGTTATCGATCCGGTAATTCTCATCGAAAGATACGGTATCGATGCCCTGAAATATTTCCTGCTTCGTGAGTACACCTTCGGGCAGGACGGGGTTTTCACCAATGAGGTGATGCTGAAGAGAATGAACTATGACCTTGCAAACGATCTGGGAAATCTGGTTTCAAGAACCGTTTCCATGATCGAAAAATATAACGGCGGAGTTGTGCCGGACGCAGTTTCAAGTGCAGCGGACGAAATCGATGCAGACCTTCGGGCTATTGCGGTGGGTGCCGCTTCCAAGGTTGAGGAGCAGATGGACAAGTTTGCTTTCAACATGGCGTTGGAGGAAATCTGGATCGTGGTGCGCAGGGCAAATAAATATATCGATGAGAAGGCACCGTGGGTGCTTGCAAAGACCGCGGACACCGACCCGGCTGCGAAGGCGACGCTCGATACGGTGCTGCATAACCTTGCGGAAACGATTCGCATTATCTCGATTTTGATTTATCCTTTCATGCACACCACTTCCAAGGAGATCCGCAAGCAGATGGGTCTTTGGTACGCAGATGTGGTTTGGGAGGACGCTTTCGAGTTCGAGAAGATGTATCAGGAGCAGGTGAAGAAAGGGGACGCTATCTTCCCGCGGCTTGATATCGACAAGGAGCTTGAGGAACTGTATGCCATCAGCGAATCCATGAAAAAGGATAAGGAACCGGAAAATGTTCCGTTGGAGCTGAAGCCGGAAATCGTATATGACGATTTTGATAAGATCGATTTTCGCGTGGGTCTGATAGAAAAGGCGGAAAAGCACCCGAAAGCGGACAAGCTGCTTGTTTTCCAGGTAAAGATGGGCACCGAACGCCGTCAGATCATCAGCGGCGTGGCGAAGGACTTTAAGCCGGAAGAAATGGTGGGCAAAAAGGTTATCGTTGTGGCGAACCTTGCGCCGCGGCAGCTCAGAGGCATGGAGTCAAAGGGAATGCTGCTGTTTGCGGACAACGGCGACCGCTGCGAGATCGTGACCACAAGCGC
>CAVHEY010000081.1:0-7064 GCA_963635155.1 Bacteroides stercoris | reverse complement strand
CAGAAGCAGCAGGCAATCGCACAGGTGCTTGCCGCCATGACCGAGGAGCAAAAAGCCCAAATAAAATCAGCCGCCATAAATCAGGGAATAGCATCCTCCGATGTCACCTCCCGGATTTCCGCGGCGGTTTCAACCGCAAGCAAGGCGTCTGCACAAATCGAAGAGCTGAAAGAGCAGCTTGACGAATACCAAAAATTTTATGACGGGGTTTGCGATTACACCGACGCGGTTTCCGAGGCAAAGGACGGCGCAGGGAAACTTTCGGACAATATGGAAACCTTGGAGGAGAATACCGGACTGCTGAAAGATGCCATGGAGAAATTCTGCGAAAAAATGGAAGAGCTCCGGGAGGGAATATCAAAGCTCAAAGAGGGAACTGCCGAGTTTTTCGATGAAATTTCCGGACTGAAAGGTGAAATCCACGATAAGGTTTCCGAAATGATTGACGAGCTGAAAGGAAACGGCATTCTCCGTTCCTTCACATCAAACAAAAACACGGAGATCGAGTCCCTGCAATTCGTAATTAAAACCGAAGCCATCAGCATGGAAGAGCCACAGCAGGTGGAAGCCACCACCGAAACCCTCAGCTTTTGGCAGAAGCTGATCAGGCTCTTTACCGACTAGATTTTTACGGCGAAGGAGCGGTAGCGGTAACGGCAGACAGCTGTTAGCAGGCAGCTCCTTCCCTTTTTCTAACTTGCCGGTTACGATGGTAAAACTATTTATTTTCCAGCTGAAAGCCCTGGGCGAAGTCCTTGAACCAAGGGCGAAAGTCGAAGAATTCGTCCAGCTTGTCCGAGAAAAAGCCGATCAGAGTCCCGTTAATCAGGGCGATTACAAGGGTTCCCCAGTTCACCCCCACCAGCTTTCCGAAGAAGCAGAAGGTCATTACCACGCTGGCGGACAGGCAGGTAAGGTCGAAGCAGGTCTTGAATCTGGAAAGCTTCACGCCGTATTTCAGGGAAACCGCCTTGACGAAAAAATCATAAACCTGGGGATAAAGATAGGTTTTGAAGAAAAGCGCCACGGAAAAGGCGGTCAAAAGCACGCCGATTATAAACATGATTACCCGCAGAGGCAGCGCCATGCTGCCGGGAGCGGTAACCGCCGGGTCAAAGCAGGGCAGCCTTCTCCAAAGGTCAAGGACAAAGCCGTAGATCAGGCAGGTCACAAAGGACATGAAATATACGAATTTGAACTTGCGTAGGGCGATGCAAAGCAGGACAAACAGCCCCGACTGAATGATATATTCCGCCTGCCCGAAGCTGACAAAGCCCAGTTTCAGACTGAGCAAATATGCCGGAGCGACGATCATGGAAATGCCGAAATCCGCGGCGGTGAGGATTGCAACCGCAAGGGAAAGCAGGGCGATTCCAAGGAGATAGACGATTTCGCCGGGGATCGTCTTTTTCTTACTCGCAGGGGATTGCATTTGCTTTTTGGTTTGGTTTTGCGCTTGCGCTTGTTCTTGAACTTGCGTTTGTTCTTGTTCCGGGGTCATCTTTCTTTCCTCCTGATAAAAAATTTCAAAATTTCTAAAAAAAAATCGCCAAGCACCCTCGTCGGGTGTATGGCGAAAAATGAGTTCTCATCTCCGAAAAATCCATACGAATTTTCGTGCCTTATCATAGCACAGGCGGCAGGGGATTGTCAAGTCTAATCCGGAAAACGGTCGTCAAATAGTAGCTTCACTCGAAAATCCACAAAATGGCTGCTGACTCCATGGCGACAGAAAAGAATCTTCGAAATCGCCACAATTAGCGCAGATTCGACACATTCTCCTAAAGACAAGCCGGTTCCCGCGCTATATAATGGAGAGGAAGCCACAGGCTTTAATCCGTGTGTAGAGGAGGAACTGTTTTGGAAGTGATATACGGCGTTTCGGAAAATATTTTGGTTGCGGAGCTTCTCGGGGAACTTGACCACCACGAAGCCCAGCATATCAGAGAGGGCATCGACGAGGCGGCGCTGGCGAACGGCGCGAAATGCCTTGTGCTGGACTTTTCAAAGGTGAGGTACATGGACAGCTCCGGAATCGGCGTTGTGCTGGGCAGATACAGAAAACTTACAGAACGGGGCGGAGAGGTTGCCATCGCCTCCTGCCCTGCGATGGTCAAAACCATATTGAACATGGCGGGAATTTTCTCCCTCATGCAATATTTCGACGCAAAGGAAGACGCCATTTTGTATTTTAAAAGAAAGGAAGTTTCGTAATGGAAAGAGTATTCAAAGTTCAGCTTGAGGCAAACCTGGAAAACCTGACGCTGGCAAGAGCCGCCGCCGCCGCTTACGCCGCGGAATTCGACCCTACGGTGGAAGAACTTACGGAGATCAAAACAGCGGTTTCGGAGGCTTTCAGCAACGCGGTGATCCACGGCTATCGGGAAAGCGAAAGCCCCAATGATATTGTGGAGATGGAACTTGGGACGCTGGGCGAAAAAACCATCGTAATCAAGGTCAGGGACGCGGGAGTCGGCATCGAGAACATCGCCCGCGCTATGGAGCCGCTGTTTACCACGGACACCGGCGAGGAACGATCCGGCATGGGCTTTACGGTTATGGAAAGCTTCACGGACAGGATAAAGGTGGATTCCAAGCCCGGAAAAGGCACCTGCGTAACGATGATAAAAAAGCTGGATACATACTATGAAATTTGATATGGAAGAGCTGGTCAGGCAGCACGGCGGGCTGGTGAAGACGGTGGCGCTAAGGTATTCGCGGGTCTGCGGTGAGGAAATCGATGACCTGATCCAAATCGGCTATATCGGGCTGATCAAGGCGGCGGAAAGGTTTGACGAGTCAAGGGGTCTTGCCTTTTCCACCTACGCGGTACCGATGATCGCCGGGGAGATCCGTACCCAGCTCAGAGACGGCGGCGCGATAAAGGTCAGCAGGGGACTTAAGGGTGACGCATTCGTAGTGCGAAGGGCGGAGAGTGCGTTTATGGCGGCAGAGGGACGTTCCCCGAAGATAAGCGAACTTGCGGAAAAGACGGGACTTCCCAAAGAGCGTGTACGGGAGGCTTTACAGGCAGCGGACGCCATGAAGAATTTTGAAGAATACGATAAGGCAGACCTTTGGACGGATAACGAAGAGGGCAACGCCATAAGAATCGATTTAAAAAACGGAATCGCCTCCCTTGCGCCGAAACAGAGGCAGGTTATCGTCCTGCGCTACTTTAAGGACATGACCCAGCAGCAGGTGGCAGGCAAGATGGGGATCTCTCAGGTTCAGGTTTGCCGGATCGAAAAAGCCTCGCTAAAAGAATTGTGTCGGATCATGGCATGATTTTTGTGTTTTTTGTCGAGATTTTAGACAAGTTTTTATGTATTTTGTATATATTCGGTGAAAAAAGAATATTTCCGCGAAAAATCACGAAAAATCGCAAAATATGCTTGCAAGATTGCCAAAAAAGTGTTTTAATAATGATGTATGTTGTTATGCTTTTAACATAGGATAACAAGTTAAAAACAGGTCAAGGTCTTATGCAAGAAGACAGGACCGTTATTAATAATTTAAGGAGGCATTTAAATGAACTTTCAACTGACGAAGGAACAAGAATTCGTAAGAAAAATGGTAAGAGAATTTGCCACTAACGAAGTTGAACCTTTAGCTGCTGACATCGACAAGGAACACAGATTCCCGGTTGAAACAGTAGAAAAAATGGCTAAGTATGGTTTAATGGGAATCCCATTCCCTACACAGTACGGCGGAGCAGGCGGAGATCACATCTCCTATGCAATCACTGTAGAAGAGTTAGCAAGAGTATGCGCTTCCACAAGCGTTATCGTTTCCGCTCACACTTCCCTTTGCTGCTGGCCAATCTTCAACTATGGTACAGAAGAACAGAAGACAAAATATCTTCCTGACTTACTTTCCGGCAAGAAGCTCGGCGCTTTCGGCTTGACTGAACCTAACGCAGGTACAGACGCATCCGGACAGCAGACAAGAGCAGAACTGGTTGACGGCAAGTGGATTCTCAACGGAGCGAAGGTATTCATCACAAACGGCGGATATGCTGACACATTCGTTGTAATGGCTATGACCGATAAGAAAAAAGGAAACCACGGAATTTCCGCATTCATCGTAGAAAAAGGCGATGAAGGATTCTCCATCGGTAAGACAGAGGACAAGATGGGTATTTGCGCATCTTCCACTACAGAACTTATTTTCCAGAACTGCGCAATTCCGGAAGACAGACTTCTCGGACAGATCGGCGACGGTTTCAAGGTTGCAATGAGCACTCTTGACGGCGGTCGTATCGGTATCGCTTCCCAGGCTCTGGGTATCGCTCAGGGAGCCTTCGACGTAACCGTTGAATATATGCAGGCAAGAAAACAGTTCGGCAAGAAGCTTTCCCAGTTCCAGGCTCTTCAGTTCGAAATGGCTGATCTTAAGACAAGAATCGAAGCTGCAAGACTTCTGGTTTACAGAGCTGCCGACATGAAGGACAAACACCTTCCATACGGCGAAGCTGCTGCAATGGCTAAGTTATACGCTGCTGAAACTGCAATGGCTGTAACCACCAAGTGCGTACAGTACCACGGCGGATACGGATACACCAAGGATTATCCGGTTGAAAGAATGATGAGAGACGCTAAGATTACCGAGATCTACGAAGGTACTTCCGAAGTTCAGAGAATGGTAATTGCCGGCAAGACTTTCAAGAAATAAGGTAGGAGGAGAAACAAATGGCATTTAAGATTATCGTATGCGCAAAGCAAGTTCCTGATACAAACGTTATCAAGATTAACCCTAAAACAGGAACATTAATCAGAGACGGTGTTCCATCAATCCTTAACCACGATGACAACAACGCTCTTGAAGAAGCATTAAAAATTAAAGACAAATATAAAGACGTAACCGTAACGGTTATTTCAATGGGACCTCCTCAGGCGACAGACCTTCTTTTCGAATGTATCGCAAAGGGTGCTGACGAGGGCGTTCTCATTTCCGACAGAGCCGTAGGCGGTTCCGATACATGGGCAACTTCCAACACGCTTGAAGCTGCAATCAAGAAATGGGAAAAAGAAAACGGCCCTGCTGACCTTATCTTTGCAGGTCGTCAGGCTATCGACGGAGATACCGCTCAGGTAGGTCCGCAGATCGCAGAAAAATTGGATCTTCCGCAGGTTACCTATGTTGAAGAATTCAAGATCGAAGACAATCTCAAGGACATCACCGTTAAGAGACAGCTCGAAGACGGTTATGAACTGATTGCAATCAAAACTCCTTGCATGTTGACTGCTATCAAGGAATTAAACGATCCTAGATACATGAACATGAAGGGTATCTTTGGCGAAAAGAACATCAAGATCTGGAACGCTAAGGATATCGAAGTAGACCTTAATAAAGTAGGTCTTGAAGCTTCCCCGACAAACGTATTCAGATCCTTCACACCGGCTCCGAAGGCTCCGGGTCAGGTTGTAGCAGGCGACTCTGAAAACGAACAGGCTAAGAACTTACTGATTCAGCTTAAGGGTAAGCACATCATCTAATTAGGAGGAGGAATACAAAATGGCAATTAAAATTATAAATGAAAAATGTAAAGGCTGTTCCCTCTGCGCTAAGGCTTGCCCGTTTGACGCTCTTAAGATCGAGAACAGACTCGCAATCGTAGACGAAGCTAAATGTACAAACTGTAACGCTTGTATCGCAAAATGTAAGTTCGACGCGATCGAAGCTGCTCCGGAAGCTGAAAAGGTTGACCTTTCCGCTTACAAGCACATTTGGGTATTTGCAGAGCAGAGACACGGCAAGATCCAGAACGTAGCGCTTGAACTTCTCGGCGAAGGCAAGAAGCTGGCTAAGGACATCAGCGATGACACGCAGATCTGCGCAGTTCTCATCGGTAACAATATCGACCACCTTGCACAGGAATGCTTCGAATACGGTGCTGAAAAGGTTTACATGGTTCAGGATCCGTTACTGGAAAACTTCACAACCGACGGTTACACAAAGGTTATGAAGCAGTTAATCGACGAATACAAGCCGGAAATCGTACTTTACGGTGCAACGCACATCGGTCGTGACTTCGCGCCTCGTATCGCAGCAAGATGCAACACAGGTCTTACGGCTGACTGTACGCACCTTGATGTTAAGGTTTCCAAGTACATCGAGTTCGCAAAGGCAAACACTACATTGGATACATCTACTCTTGACCCTAACGACCCGTCCACAGGAATCAAGCAGACTCGTCCGGCCTTCGGCGGTAACCTGATGGCTACCATCATCTGCCCGAAGACAAGACCGCAGATGTCCACCGTTCGTCCTGGCGTTATGCAGAAACAGGAAAGAGAAGTTGGAGCGAAGGGTGAAATCGTTAATGTTAAGCCTGATATCAAGGCTTCCGACATCAGAATCGAAATCAAGGATATCGTTAAGTCCGCGAAGGAATTAGTTTCCCTTACAGACGCTAAGATCATCTGCTCCGGCGGTCGTGGTCTTGGAGATGCTTCCGGTTTCGACCTTATGAAGCAGTTCGCTGACAAGGTTGGCGGAGTTGTAGGCGCGTCCCGTGCTGCTGTTGACGCAGGCTGGATCGATCACTCCCACCAGGTAGGTCAGACCGGTACAACCGTTAAGCCTGAAATTTACTTTGCTTGCGGTATTTCCGGAGCGATTCAGCACCTCGCAGGTATGCAGACTTCAAACTGCATCGTAGCCATCAACAAGGACCCTGATGCTCCAATCATGGAAATTGCTGACTACGCAATCGTAGGCGACCTCTACAAGGTAATCCCTGAAATCATGAAGGAATGGGATAACGCAGAAGCGCTGTATGATGCGACTACGAAATAAAGTTTCTTCGATTTATATAAAAGCGACCCCATGGGGTCGCTTTTTTGCGCCGTTGGCGCAAGGTCGAAACTATATAATTTCCTCGACCTTGCTCGGAAATTAGAGGCAAAACCTCGTTTTTTTCGCAGCTTTGCCGCAAGGAAGTTTCGATATAATTTCCTCGGCGTTTTAGCCCACTACATCAGCCATGGTGTACATGCCCGGACCCTTGCCTTCCATGAATTCGATGGCTCTGCAAGCGCCGATGGCGAAGCATCTTCCGG
>CAVHEY010000080.1:0-7082 GCA_963635155.1 Bacteroides stercoris | reverse complement strand
TAGGAGGAAGAGAGTTGTCGTTAGGGGACTGGAAAGCAGAACAAAAGTTAATAAGGCGGATTTCTGCGGCGATCCGTTCCGGCAGCGTCTCCCACGCTTACATCATAGAAGGGGACACCCAGACGGACAAGGAAGCTTTTGCAAGGGACTTCCTGAAAGCCCTTTGCTGCGGCGAAAAGCCCGGAATCGGCTGCGACGAATGTGTAAGCTGCCGAAAGATTGCTCACGACAATTCGGAGGACCTTTACATCGTCAGGGCGGAGGGACTTTCCGTAAAGGATAAGGACATTTCCCTTTTGCAGGAAAATCTAAAAACCAAACCCGCAGGCGAGCGCAATATGGCGATTATCGCAGACGCGGACACGATGACGGCGCGGGCGCAGAACCGCCTGTTAAAGACTCTCGAAGAGCCGCCGGGAAACGCGGTGATTCTCCTGCTCAGCAACAACAAAGAAAATCTTCTCAAGACCATACGCTCAAGGTGCATTTCCTACAGAATCGGCGGATTTCAGACCACGGATCAAAAATATGAAGCCGCCAACGCAATGATCGACGCGCTGCTGGAAAACGAAAAGTTCTTTTATTTAAAGCAGATTCTTTCGGGGTATGTAAAAAACAGAGAGGACGCTTTGAAGCTGCTGGACGGTATGGAAATCATATATCGCAATTTCGTTCTGGGAGACGATGAGCGAGGCGGGCTTGTAAAAAGCGAATCTGTTTTTTCGTATATTGATTTGATCGAAGAAGCAAGAAGAGATATAATCGCAAATGTAAATTACAATTATGCGATTAAGAACATGATAATAAAAATCGGAGGGATTTATGGTTAAAGTTACAGGTGTCAGATTCAAAACAGCCGGCAAGGTATATTATTTCGACCCGGGAGATTTTGAATTGAAGATAGGCGATCATGTAATCGTGGAAACGGCAAGAGGCATGGAATTCGGCACGGTTGCAATGGAAACTTCGGAGGTAAGCGAGAAAGAAATCGTATCTCCGCTGAAAAAGATCGTAAGAATTGCCAACAAAGAGGACTGCAAAAAGCACATGGAAAATGTCAAGAAAAAGGAAAAAGCCCTGAAGCTTTGCCAGGAAAAGGTGGATAAACGGGGTCTTGTGATGAAGCTGATCGACGTGGAATACACCTTTGACAACAGCAAGGTCATCTTCTATTTCACGGCGGACGGCAGAGTCGATTTCCGCGAGCTTGTAAAAGACCTTGCGGCGGTGTTTAAGATGAGAATCGAGCTTCGGCAGATCGGCGTAAGGGACGAGGCGAAGATGATGGGGGGAATCGGAAGCTGCGGCAGGTCCCTTTGTTGCCATAGCTGGCTGGCAGACTTTGAACCGGTTTCCATAAAAATGGCAAAGGTTCAGAACCTTTCCCTCAATCCGGCGAAGATTTCGGGCATATGCGGAAGACTGATGTGCTGCCTGAAATACGAGAACGACATCTATATGGAGCTCAGAAGAGGAATGCCGGACACCGGGGAAAAAGTCAGGACGCCGGACGGAATGGGAAGAGTGGTTGAAACAAACATACTGGAAAACAAAGTCAAGGTACGGCTTATCATGGAAAAAGATAAGAAGGACGGAGGCGAGGAAAAGCTGACACCGGACATTTACACGTACAAAAAAGACGAAATAAAGAGGGTGGAACGCCATAAGGGACGCAAGGAAAGCGCAAATATTTTTGAGGGTCTTGACGCAGAAACCGTAAAAGAGATGGAAAAACTCATTAAAGAATAAAAAAATACTAAAATAACAGTAGAAAAATGACAGAAAGAATTGACAATATTGGGTTCGGTGGGTTAAAATTAGTACAGGAGCCTAGCGAGTTTTGTTACGGAGTCGACGCGGTGATCCTTGCGGATTTTGCGGCGGGTCATGCTACGTCTCCGATACATCGGGCGATGGACTTAGGTACGGGAACCGGGGTAATTCCGCTGATCCTTTCCCACAAGACCGAGGCGGCGATGATCGGGGGACTGGAAATACAGGAGGGCTCCTACCAAAGAGCGCTGCGAAACGCAGAGCTTAACGGACTTGAACATCGGCTTTGCTTTTACAAAGGCGACGTGAAAACAGCGGCAAAGGACGAGCTTAGTCACCTTTTGGGACAGATGGATCTGGTAACCGCAAATCCGCCGTATATGGAGAAAACAGGCGGGTTGAAATGCGCAAACGACGCGAAGAGCATAGCGCGTCACGAAACGACGGCAGGGCTTGAGGATTTTATGGCTTGCGCTGCGGCGCTGCTGAAGCCGAAGGGGGATTTTTTCTTGGTACACAGACCCTCAAGGCTGGCGGATATCTGCTGTTTTGCGCGAAAATACGGGCTGGAGCCCAAGGAGCTTTGCTTCGTAAGCCCCAACCGCCAAAAGGCGCCCAACATTATCTTGACCCATTGCGTCAAGGGGGCGGGCAGACAGCTTCGCATTTTGGAACCGCTTTATGTTTACAACGAAGAGGGAACCTACACGCAGGAACTCAGAGAATGCTATCAATAAAGAAGCGATAATTGCAATTTTGCAAAATCAAATGAAAGCTAGATAATTAAAGTTAGATATAATGACATAGAACCAGGGATACGACGATTCCGGTGAAATATCCCATCAGACCGCCGGCAAGGGCGTGCCGTAGTTTCTTTACCTTTGTAACGCCAAAGTAAAGCGCCAGCACATAGATCACGGTTTCACAGCCTCCTGTCATGACGCAGGCTGCCCGACCGGTGTAGGAATCAGGATTCACCATTTCCAGAATATCCTGAACGATGATAAAGGAGCCGCTGCCGGATATGGCGCGGAGAAACATAAGGGGCAGAAGCTCCACAGGCACCCCCAAAAGACCAAACAGCGGGCGAAAGGTCAGATAAAGGAAGTTGATCAGACCGGAAGCCGTAAGACCGTTGACCGCAAGGTAGATTCCAATCATAAAGGGAAGAATGTCAACGGCGGTTTTAAGCCCCTCTTTGGCTCCGTCGATAAAATAATCATATACGGGGGCTTTCTTCCCAAGACCGTAAGCGATAATTACGGCTGCCATAACCGGAAGAAATCCGACGGAGATTGCGGAAAAAACAGAACTCAATGGATTCACCCTTTCCTTTCCAGTGCTTTGCAGACCAAAACGGAGACGAAAATGGTAATCGTCGCCGTGATGATGGAGGGCAGGACGATGGAATAGGGGTCGGAAGAGCCCGAATCCTCACGCATTTGAATGGTTACGACGGGGATAAGGGGAGCAAAAGCCATGTTGACGACGGCGAAGGTACACATATCGTTGCTGGCGGTCTCCCGGTGGGCATTTTGCTCATCAAGCTTTTCCATAGCCCGCAGGGCAAACACGGTGGAGCTGTTTCCGGCGCCGAAGATATTGGACATAAAGCTCATGATGATATAGGAAAGGGTTTCGGCGTCCCTTTGCCGAGGAAAAAGCAAGGACGTAAAAGGCAGGAGCAGGCGGGAAAGCTTGTTGATCAGTCCGGTCCTTTCGGCGATTTTCATCAGCCCGCTCCACATTGCCATGATACCGGCGAGGCTGAGAATAAAGGTCACCGCGTTCTGGGAACTTTCCATGAGGGCAGTCCCAAAAGCCGTTATATTGCCGGCAAAACACGCGTAAACAAACGAGGCGAGGAAAATAATCGCCCAAATATAGTTCATCATAAAAGGTCCTCCGAATATTTACAAAAAATATATGAAAAAATTTCAAAAAATATGTTGCAATTATTTCCATTTATGGAGTATAATAAAGGAGGGACAAAAGAAAGTCTATTTTGAGAGAAAAGGAGGGGTTATATGACTGTGACGATAACGCTGAAGAGTGCTGTACTGGCTGTAATCGCCATCTTAGTCATTGTTCTGCTCATTTATCTCATTCTGCTGATAAAGAAGCTGATCGCCAGCCTTAAACAGGTAGATGAGATTTTGGCAGACACAAAGACGATTACCGAGGTCGCCTCTGACCGCGTTCAGCAGGTAGACGGAATTGTAGAGGGCATAGGCGATACGGTTGGACAAGTGGTTGACGCGATAAGAGGCAACCAAAAAAGCGTAGCAGCCGTAACGCATATCATCAATGCAAGTTCGTCTCTGGTAAATCTGCTTCGAAAGAAGCAAAGCAAGGAAAAGGAGACCGTCAGGAAGTCTCCCGAAAAACAAGATAAATAAATAAAAATTTATAAATTATTTAAAACATGGAGGTATGAATCATGAAAGCAACAGGAATCGTTAGACCGGTAGACCCATTAGGCAGAGTAGTTATTCCGGTAGAACTCAGAAGAAACTTCAACATCAAGACAGACGACGCTATGGAAGTTTATGTAGACGGAGATTTCATCATGCTCAAGAAGTATGAACCGGCTTGCATTTTCTGCGGCGACGCGAAGGACGTTGTTGACGTAAAGGGCAAAAGAGTTTGCAAGGCTTGCTTACAGGAAATGAAGAATCTGTAAGCTGACGGAGGCTTGAATTGGCTAAATATGTTGTTAAACAAAGCGGACCTCTGATGGGCGAAGTTTTTATCAGCGGAGCAAAAAACGCAGTATTGCCATTGATGGCGGCGGCGCTTTTGTCCGAAGAAGAATGCGTTATCAGAGACGTTCCGATGCTTCGCGACGTGGCGTTTATGAAAGAAATTCTCGCTTCTCACGGAGCTACGGTTACAGAACTTGAAGAAAATATTTTGGCCATAGAAACCAGAGACATAACAGCTACAGAGGCAAAGTTTGAGCTTGTAAATAAGATGAGGGCTTCCATTTTGATTATGGGTCCTCTTCTTGCTCGAAAGGGAAGAGCCAGAATCCCTCTGCCGGGGGGCTGCGCCATCGGCGCAAGACCTATCGATTTGCATCTTAAAGGGCTTGAAGCCCTGGGCGCGATTGTGACCGTGAACAATGCGGAACGATATGTCGAAGCCGTTGCCGGACCCCAAGGGCTGATCGGCGATACCATCTATCTGGACTTTCCCAGCGTAGGCGCCACCGAAAACATTATGATGGCTGCGGTCCTTGCCCAAGGAACCACTTACCTTGAAAATGCGGCGGAAGAACCCGAAATCGTTGATTTGGCAAACTTCCTTAACAAGATGGGAGCTAAAATCAAAGGCGCGGGAACCGATACGATTAAGATCGAGGGTGTAACTAGGCTCCATGGGGCAAAGCATACGGTGATCCCGGACCGCATAGAGGCGGGAACCTTTATGCTGGCGGCAGCGATTACCAGGGGCAATCTGCGCATTACAAACGTTGTGCCGGATCATCTTAAGCCGATTACCGCAAAACTGCGGGAATGCGGCGTGCGTATAGAAGTGGGAGACGAGCATATGGTTGTGAGAGGGGATCTGGGACCTCATACGGCAACAGACATCAAAACCCTCCCCTATCCGGGCTTTCCCACGGATATCCAGTCGCCCTTTATGACCTATTTGACTACGGTTGAGGGCGCAAGCACCGTAATTGAAACGGTGTTTGAAAACCGGTTTATGCACGTGGCGCAGCTGAACAAGATGGGCGCAAACATTGAAGCAATAGGAAACAAAGCCGTGATAAGAGGAAAGGCGCATCTTCGCGGGTGCGAGGTTATGGCGACGGATTTAAGAGCCGGAGCCGCTCTTGTTTTGGCAGGACTTGTTGCGGAGGGAGAAACGGAAATATCCGAAATCTACCACATCGAAAGAGGCTATGAAAAATTCATAGAAAAATTCGAAAAAATAGGAGCAACTATAACCAAAATATGATTTTTTAGAATCATAGTTCAAGAACCAAAAGACGGGGAATTTTTCCTCGTCTTTTTGCATATACTTTTGCGATGGAATTTGCGATGTAAGATCGAAATAAAAATAGAAGTCCGGAGGGCAGGGCGTAAAATATGAAAATTCCGATACAAATTTTGGTTCTTTGTTTGATTTTCTTTCTGGCGATTCCGCTGGGAACGGTTTTCGCTTTTGGCAATTTGCCGGATATGGTGCAGGGGGCGCAGAACGAAACAGAGGCGGCGGAAAAAGGCGGGGATTCCGTAAAAAACAAGGTCGAGCTTCCGGAGAAGATAAAGGTTTTTAAGGAGAATGAGGGAAAAACCGTCAGCGTGGATTTTGAGGAGTACGTGGCTTGCGTGACGGCAAGCGAAATGCCGAACACCTTTGAAAGCGAGGCGCTGAAAGCCCAATCGGTGGCGGCGCGAACCTTCGCCTATGCAAAGCTTGAAAAATACGAGATCAAGAAACCTGCGGCTCACCCGGAGGCTCCCATTTGTTCCACCACCCATTGTCAGGTATATAAGACGGAGGAGGAACTTGCGGCGTGTCACGCCGAGGGCTGGGCAACATCGGAGGAGGGCTATCCGAAAATAAAGGCGGCGAGCCGGGCGACGGAGGGGGAGATCCTTTATTACGACGGTGAGCCGGTTATGCAGCCCCTGTTTTTCTCCTCCAGCGGCGGTCAGACGGAAAACTCCGAGGACGTTTTTGTCAGCGCCCTGCCTTATCTTGTCAGCGTGTCAAGCCCCTACGAAAGCGAAGCTACCCACCAAAACGAAGAAAAAACCTTCACCCTTGAGGAATTTAAACAGGCACTTGTCAAGGCGTATCCGAAAAAAGACTTTGGGGAGCTGAAACAGTCCAAGATAAAGATCCTTTCCCGGACGGCAGGCGGCAGAGTGGAAAGAATGCAAATAGGCGATGCGAGCTTAAAAGGTACAGAGGTAAGGAACGCGCTGGGGCTTAGCTCCGCTCTTTTTTCCATAAGCTTCGAAAAGACGAAGGAGGGAGACAGCCAAATAACCTTTACCTCAAACGGTTCCGGACACGGGGTTGGAATGAGCCAGTACGGCGCCAACGGAATGGCGAAAGAGGGGTACGGATATAAGGAAATATTGAAACATTATTATTCGGGGGCGGAGGTCTATTGACAGCGGTATATGGAAGCGGATTGTGATAGATTGCCCGGGTTTATTTGGCGATTTTTCTTGATTTAAGCCACACCGCATTGTATTATATTATATGGTAAAAGATAATAAGGCATTACATAGGGAAAGGAACCATAATGGCAGATTTGAAGTATTTAAGAAGATTGGCGAAGGACT
>CAVHEY010000079.1:1825-7498 GCA_963635155.1 Bacteroides stercoris | reverse complement strand
TACTGGGGGTTTTCGCCCTCATCGGCTGCAACAAACCGGCGGATACGGATTCGGAGAGCATTTCCCTGTGTCTCATCGTTCCGGCGGAGTTTGGGGACAAGTCCTTTTACGATTCCGCAAAGGAGGGCGTAGACCGGCTCAAACAGGACTACGGCATAAAGGTAAGCACCATTGAGTGTAAAGGCGAGGGATACAAGCAGAGCATGGTCACCGCGGCAGAGAAAAACGATTTTGTCATTCCGGTAGGCTGGGAATTCAGCGAAATCAAAAGCGTAGCCGCAGAGTACCCGAATACAAAATTCATCTGGGTGGACAATGTGGTGGATAATGTGGAGAGTAGCCCGAACATTCTCTGCATAACCTATGAGCAAGCCGAGGGTTCCTTCCTTGCAGGCTATATCGCGGCGAGAATGTCCCAGACCAACGCCATAGGTGTTGTGGGCGGCGAGGACTCGGAGGTTGTAAACGACTTTATTACAGGCTATGAACAAGGCGCAAAATACGCCAACGCCGGAATCAACGTCTATGTCGATTACACAAACGACTACGAAAGCCCGGAAAAAGGCAAATTGTGCGCAAGCGACCTTCATCAAAAGGGCGCCGATATCATCTTCCAGGTTGCGGGAAACACCGGCATAGGAGTCTTTGAGGCGGCTAAGGAAGAGGGCTTTTACGCCATCGGAGTCGATCTGGACCAGAAAATTTCCGCGGCGGAATATGACGATGTGATCATTTGCTCCGTAAAGAAGGAGCTGGGAAATTCCATATATGACACCATAAAAGACTTTATCGAAAACGAAACCTGGGACGGCGGCCAAAACAAGGTATGCGGCATGGACGAGGGCTATATTTCCATCGCCTACGGAAACGAAAGCTCGACCCAGCAGGTATCCGACGACATAAAAGCGGAAACTGAGGAACTGGCAAAAAAGATAGCCACAGGAAATATTGTCGTTGAATAAGGTTAAAAGAAGCCACAAAATAAATTGTAAAAATTATAAAATAAATAAAAGAAATAAAAGAAACGGAGAAGGGGAAAGAAGATGAAAAAAGGAATCAAACTCATATTGGCGCTTTCGCTGTGCCTTGCTTTTACGATGATTACAGGCTGCTCGACAGGCGAAAAGGACTTGTACGACGGTCTGGACTACGAGGAGCTTGTTACGCTTCCGAATTACGACGAGTACACGGTTGAGCCGATTGAAGTTAATATCACGGACAGCAAAATCGACGCAGAAATCGACGAGAGACTGGAAGCGGCGGCAACGGAAAAGGAAGTAACCGAGGGAACCGTTGAAAAAGGCGATAAAGTCACGATTTCCTACGAGGGAACCCTTGAAGACGGAACCAGCACGGACGGAATGAAGAGCGATTCCTACACCCTCACCTTGGGAAGCGGCAACATGATCGACGGCTTTGAAGAGGGGATTTACGGAGCAAAAATCGGAGAAACTCTGACCCTCAATCTGAAATTCCCGGATCCGTACACGACAAACGAAGACCTTTCCGGCAAGGCTGTAACCTTCAAGGTAAAGGTGCTCAACAAGAAAGTTTCCGAAAAAGCTACCCTAAACGACGAGTTTGTCAAGGAAAACAGCGAAGCCACCACGGTGGAGGAATACCGCAAGCTTATCGCGGAGGAACTGGAAAAAGAGGAATACGAGGATAGCGAGAACAACCGCAAAACAGAGCTTTTCCAGCAGATTGCGGAAAATACCGAAGTAACCAGCGTTCCGGAGGAGATAATCGAATACGAAAAAACCACCTGCACCGAAGCATACCAGCAGATGTGCGACAGCTACGGCTATACCTGGGAAGAATTTTTGGAAGGTATGCAGATGACCCAGGAGGAATTTGACGAGCAGCTGGCGGTTTATGCGGAACAAATGGCAAAATACAAGATGATCGCTTATGCCCTTGCGGAAAAAGAAGATGTCTCCGTAAAGCAGAAGGAAGTAATCGAAAACTTGCTTTCTCTGGCGGGAGCAGACTCTGAGGACGCCTTTGAAGAGAGCTACGGAGTTACCGCCGAAGAATACGCAAAGACCTACAACAGCTACGGCATGAAAGTTTCCATGCTTCTTGACCAGTCGCTGCAAAAGATTTACGACAGACTGTCCGAATAAAGCATAAATCCTCGCCCAAGACATATATTTAGATAGGAACGACGGGGAGGAAAACATATGCTGAGTACGGACAAACTAAAGAACAAAGAAGTGATAAACATCGGCGACGGGCGCAGTGTAGGCTTTGTCAGCGACATCGAGGTCAACATAGAAGAAGGCAGGATCGAGGGAATCGTGATCCCAAAAGAAAGAGGGCTTTTTGGCATTTTCGGCAAAAATGAAGACGATCTTTTGATAAACTGGGATAAGGTCAGAACCGTGGGGGACGATGTGATTTTGGTGGACATAGGGGAGCCTATGTAGTATAATAAAAGAAAATATTTTACTTGCGATACAAGATATATGTAAAAGGAGATTGCCCGATGAGATGCCCGTTCTGCAACAATGAAGACACAAAGGTAATAGACTCCCGCCCTACCGAGGAGGGATATGCCATCAGAAGACGCAGAGGCTGCGATAACTGCGGAAAACGGTTCACCACCTACGAAAAAGTGGAAGAAACCATACTTATGGTAGCCAAAAAAGATTCCAGACGGGAGGTTTTCGACCGGAACAAGGTTCTGAACGGAATCGTCAAAGCCTGCGAAAAAAGACCCGTCAGCATGGCTCGGATCGAGGGAATGGTAGACGATATCGAAAAGACCCTGAACAACCTTATGGAAAAAGAGGTTACCAGCGATTATATCGGCGAGCTTGTCATGGAACAGCTCAAAAAAGTGGACGAGGTGGCGTACGTGAGATTTGCGTCGGTATATAGGCAATTTACAGATGTGAACACTTTTATAAAAGAAATCGAAAAACTAATCGGAAAGCAGGACAATTAACATGGCGCAAAAGATTTTTCAAATTGCGGTGGACGGTCCCGGCGGAGCAGGCAAATCAACGATTGCAAAAGCCGTGGCGAAGAAACTGGAAATCGAATATATAGACACGGGAGCGATGTATCGGGCTGTGGGGCTGAAGATGAAGAGACTGGGAATCCCCATGGAAGAGAAAGAGCCGCTGTTTACGATGTTAGAAAATACCGACATCGACTTTTCGAAGGAGCGTATTTACTTGGACGGGGAAGACGTCAGCGACCTGATACGGACCCAGGAAATATCCAAGGCGGCTTCCGACTGTTCAGCCTTCGCCTCCGTGAGAAAAAAACTCGTGGCTCTTCAGCAGAAAATGGCGAAATCAAAGAGCGTCATCATGGACGGCAGGGACATCGGAACGGTGGTGCTGAAGGACGCGCCGTATAAATTTTTTCTTACCGCAGACGACGAAGAGAGAGCCAGAAGAAGGTACGAAGAGCTCAAGGCGAAGGGTCAGGAACTGAGCTTTGAAGAGGTGCTCAGCCAGCTCAGAGAACGGGACCACAACGACTCCACCAGAGCAGTGACCCCCCTTCGCAAGGCAGAGGACGCAGAGGAAATCGACAGCACGCATATGGGAATCCAAGAAGTGGTGGACTATGTTTGCGGCAAAATAAAGGAATAAACGAAATCTCCCCAGGGAAAAGTAAACCTGAAGGGAGATTTTTTATGAGCAGAAAAGAGATTCGCATACAGAGAGAAAAAGAGGCGACCATCGCGGAATTCAGAAAGCGGATCGAGTTTTGCCTTGCTTTTTTGGTGGCGCTGTTGATTCTGCTTGTCCTCAGGCTCTATTCGATCCAGATAAGCTGCCACGAAAGCTTTGCCGGCGCGGCAAAATCGCAGCAGGAGATTCCCATCTCCGGTTTCGACTGCGAAGGTAACTTTTACTATGTTATCGAAAAATCAAAGATAGACAAAAGGCTTACATGGTTGCTGATGGAAAGCGGCGCCCGGGACATAACGAAAGAGTCTTCAAGGTATTCCGTGTATGAGATGAAGACTTACCACGCTTTGCTGAATGAAAAGCTGAGGCAGGATTACGACGCCTACGCCTTCCGAAACTACGTTTCCGCCGGAGCTTCCGAAACCCTTGGAAAGGCGAAAGGCGGGAAAACGTTTACGGTAATCGTCTACGCAGACGCCGCGGGAAAAATCATTCCGGGAATTTCGCCGAAGATTCGAGAGCAGACTTAAGCTTTTCCAGCGCTTTCTTCTCGATTCTGGACACATAAGAACGGCTGATTCCAAGCTGCTTTGCGATTTCTCGCTGGGGCAGCGGTTCCCTGCCGTCAAGTCCGTATCTTGCGATAATAATCTTCTTTTCACGAGACGACAGACAGGAATCGATCGCCCGGTAGAGCTTTCCCACCTGAATTTTCAGGCTGATCAAATCGACGATTTCGTCGCTGTCCGTACCGAGAATATCGTTAAGATTGATTTCGTTGCCGTCCTTGTCTGCACCGATGGGCAGGCTGAGAGAGACCTCTCTGCTTATCCGTTTTGAGGCGCGTATGCTCATGAGAATTTCGTTTTCGATGCACTTTGCGGCGTAGGTGGCAAGCCGGGTGGATTTCCCCGAAGAATAGGTATTGACCGCCTTGATAAGACCGATGGTGCCGATGGAAATCAGATCGTCTCGGCCTATTCCGGGGCTTACGTATTTCTTTGCGATATGGGCGACGAGACGGAGATTCCGTTCGATAAGAATCCTGCGGGCGTCAGCATCGTTTTCTGCCAGTAATTCCACGTAATGCTCTTCTTCTTTTTCGGTAAGCGGATTGGGAAAAGAACTGCTCATTTATGTAACCCCCTCTTTCGGTTTTATCTATATGCGCAGAAAACCCGTAAGGTGCTTGGCAACGCCAAAAAGTGCCCGTACCTATTTTCGAGGGGATCGTATCAGAGTTTGTGTTTATCTGTTTTCAAAAGACAAACAGTCGGTGCATTCAATTTTGGTAGGGTTTGCTTCGTGGGTGCCGACGGTTATGGCGTCCAGGGAGCAAAGATTTTTTACCTCTTTGTGATGTCTGCACTTTTCAACGGTGCATCTGATGGTCTGATTACAATTGTTTTCCATGTTTCTCGCCTCCTTTTCACTAAGTATTATGACCGAAAAATCATAAAATAATACGGTGAGAATGCTTGTACTATGATCAAAAAAATGCTATAATTTTTTAATATAGCGTGTCCTTACAGAAAGGGATACAAGGTCTACGCGCAAGGGGGTTTTCGCTTTTTATCAAAAGGGAGAACCAAGATATGAAGATCAAAATGTTGCCGCAGGAGGAACGACCTGTGGAGAAAGCTGTTTTCAGCGGTGTCACCTCGCTTACCAACACCGAGCTTTTGGCGGTGCTTTTGGGTTCGGGGACCCGGGAAAAATCAGCCATCGGACTTGCGGAGGATATCCTTTCGTCGGGAGAGGGCGGAGTCACGTTTCTGGCGGATTGCGCCCCCTGCGAGCTGATGAAGATAAACGGAGTGGGAAGCATGAAAGCCGTCCGGGTGCTTGCGGGAATCGAGCTGGGGCGTCGCGTCGCCACAGGACCCATAAACCGAAAAGCCTCGGTGCGCAAAGGCGACGACGTTGCAAATCTCTTTATCAAAGAACTTCGCTACGAAAAAAAAGAAAAGTTCAAGGCAGTGCTTCTCAACGCAAAGGGAGAGGTTTTGTCCATCGAAACGGT
>CAVHEY010000079.1:0-1457 GCA_963635155.1 Bacteroides stercoris | reverse complement strand
TATGGATATATGGAGGTATGAAAATGTGCAGTTTATTTAAAGCTAAGGATATGGGAATTGATTTGGGGACGGCAAATACGCTGATTTTTGTAAAGGGAAGCGGAATCGTGCTGAACGAGCCATCGGTAATTGCGGTTAACACAAGAGGGGGAAAGACCATCGCGGTAGGTTCTGCGGCGAAGGAAATGCTGGGCAAGGCGCCCGCAAACATTTCCGTCGTAAGACCTCTTCAGGACGGCGTTATTTCCGACTTCGACAGAACCGCCGATATGCTCAGGTCTTTTTTGGAAACTGCGTTGAAGATAAAAAGAATCAGAAATTTCAGAGTCGTGGTAGGGGTTCCCAGCGGCGTTACCGAAGTGGAAAAGAGAGCCGTTGAGGAAATCGTCAGACAGATGGGCGCCAGCGAGGTGTTCATTCTCGAAGAACCGATGGCTGCGGCGATAGGGGCGGGAATGCCCGTTGACGGCGCCAACGGATGCATGATCGCCGACATAGGGGGAGGCACCACAGACGTGGCTATCATAGCCCTGGGAGGCGTGGTAACCAGCACCTCCATCAGACACGCCGGCGACAAGATGAACGACGCGATTATTCAGTACATGAGAAAAAGACACGCCCTGCTTATCGGAGAACGCACGGCGGAGGCTTTGAAAATCAATATCGGCTGCGCCTGCCTTGACGAAGACGAAAACGGCAACGAAGTGATCGTGTCCATGGACGCAAGGGGAAGAGACATCATCTCCGGACTTCCGAAAACCCTCAGCGTAACCAACAAGGACATGATGGTCGCCCTTCAGGAATCACTAGACATCATCGTTGACGCGATAAAATCCACCATAGAAAAGGCGCCTCCTGAGATTGCCGCGGATATCGCAGAAAGGGGTATGCTCCTTTCCGGCGGCGGCGGAAAAATCTACAATTTGGACAGACTCGTCAAGAAGAGAACCGATATGGACGTCAAGGTTGCGGAGAACGCCTTCGAAGCCGTAGCCGTAGGAACGGGAATGAGCCTTGACGACATCGAAAAGCTCAAAATTTACGCGCAAAGCGACAAAAAAAGATAGAAGATAGAAAATAAAAAAAGAGACAGACGGTATGAGATGGATTAGAGAACACAAATTAATATCGGCATTACTTGCAATTTTGCTTGCCCTTTTGATTATTTTCTGTGTTTCCGTTTCACGGGGCGGTTCCAGCAACGCCGCCACAGACGTTGTAAACAGCGGAATGAATCTGGTGTCCGGGGGACTTTCTTCGGTTGCCGAAACCATAAAGAAAAACGTGTTGGGCATTTTTTCCTACAAGAAGCTTCAGGCAAATGTGGAAGAACTTCAGGCGGAGAACGATTCCCTGAAAAAGCAGCTGGCGGAGGCAAAAATCGAGCAGGAACAGCTGGAGCAGCTGGAAGAGCTGGCACAGGTCCTGAATTATGATTACACGAAAAAAGAATTTAA
>CAVHEY010000078.1:6118-7561 GCA_963635155.1 Bacteroides stercoris | reverse complement strand
CGGATTTCCAGATCCCGCATGGCGACCTTAAAGCCCGCCCCGAACTCCGTAAACTCCCTTATCGCCCTGAGGCGCTTTTCGGAAACCTCCGTGAGGACTTTGTCCTTTTGGTACATCAAATAGGCATAGGCGATGCGGTTCGAGCGCCCCACCCGCCCTCTAAGCTGATAAAGCTGCGAAAGCCCATATCGGTCCGAGTCCATGATAATCATGGTGTTTGCGTTTGGGATATCGATTCCGGACTCGATGATGGTGGTCGCCACAAGCACGTTGCTTTCGCCGCTTATGAACCCAACCATCACATCTTCCAGGTTGTGTTCATTCATCTGCCCGTGCCCCACCGCAACCTCTGCCTCCGGTACAAGCTCGGAAATCCTGTCCGCAATCTTTTGAATGCCCTTTACCCGGTTAAATACCACATAGACCTGACCGCCTCTGCCCAGCTCCCTTTCGATGATATCCTTTATCAGCATATCGTCCTGCTCCAGCACATAGGTCTGCACCGGATATCTTTCCTCCGGCGGCTCCTCGATAATGCTCATATCCTTGATTCCGGTCATGGACATATTCAGGGTTCTTGGAATCGGTGTCGCGGAAAGGGTCAACACGTCCACGTTTTTTTTCATCTTCTTGATGGTTTCCTTGTCTTCCACGCCGAAGCGCTGTTCCTCGTCCACCACCAGAAGCCCCAGATCCTTGAATTTTACATCTCCGGAAAGGAGCCTGTGGGTGCCGATGATGAGGTCGATCTGCCCCTTTTCCAAATCCTCGATGATCTTCTTTTGCTGGGCGGCTGTGCGGAATCGGGAGAGGACTTCCACCCTGAAGGGGAACTTCTCGAAACGTTCCTTTAGGGTATAATAGTGCTGGTTTGCCAGTATGGTGGTAGGCACAAGAACCGCCGCCTGCTTGCCGTCGGAAACGCATTTAAACATCGCCCGCGCCGCAACCTCGGTTTTTCCAAAGCCCACGTCCCCGCACAGCAGCCGATCCATGGAAAAAGGCTTTTCCATGTCCCTCTTGATTTCTTCTGTCGCCCGAAGCTGGTCGCCGGTTTCCTCGTAGGGGAAGGCGTCCTCGAATTCTCGCTGCCAAACGGTATCCTCCGGAAAGCTGTGTCCCGGCTGCATCTTGCGCTGGGCGTAAAGGTCGATTAAGTCCTTTGCCATTACGGCGATTTCCGCCTTCGCCTTTGCCTTCGTCGCCTTCCACTCGCCGCCGCTGAGTTTATTGATTTTCGGGACCACGCCGTCGGAACCGATGTATTTCTGGACGATGTCCATCTGCTCCACCGGAACATAGAGCATATCGCAGCCCGCGTATTTGATCTTGATGTAGTCCTTCTTTTCCCCCTGAACGGTGAGCTGCTGGATGCCTACGAATTTACCGATGCCGTGGTTTTCGTGGACGACGTAGTCCCCCTCCCGCATATCCGAGAAGGAC
>CAVHEY010000078.1:0-5755 GCA_963635155.1 Bacteroides stercoris | reverse complement strand
ACAGCAACCTCCGGATATTTGTACGCCTCCCGAAAATCCTTTTCGTCCGAGATTACGGCAGCATCTTTTGGAATCGCCTGCCCCCGGGAGAGCATGACCTTGAAATCTTCTTTAAGTTCCAAGGTCCGGTGTTCCAGAACCTCTTCGATTCTATCCGGGTCCTCCACCATCAGCATTCCCCCCGCCATGTAGTCCCAGAGGTATTCCGTCTCATCGTAAAAATACCGGATATAATTTTCCAGAAGCTGAATGTTTGAAACCTGCTCGATGTATTCGCAGATCTCATCGGCGGTTTTCAGTATGTTTCGGGCGATTTCTTCGTCCCTTGCCCGCATTTCTTTCGCCGCCTGCTCATAGTCTGCCCTGAGCTTTTTCGAGGCGCGCTTAAAAATTTCTTCGTCCTTTACGATCTGCTCTGCCGGATAAATTTCAATGAATTTGAGGTTTTCCACCGAGCGCTGGGTCTCCGGATCGAAGGTCCTGATGGAATCCGCCTCGCTGCCGAAAAATTCGATTCGGTAGGGATAATCCCCGTCCGGCGTGAACACGTCCACGATGCCGCCCCGGAGGCTGTACTGCCCTCTGGTCTCGACGATATCGCATCTTTCGTAGCCCATAAGAGAAAGGCTCTTACTGATCTCGCTTATTTCGATCTCCTCGCCGAGGCGTATTTTCAGGGAAGTTTCTTCAAAAAAGCCATGGGGAGCAATCTTCTTGACGGCGGCGGAAACCGGCGCGATTACGATGACAGGTTCTCCCGTTCGCAGCGCTTTCAGGGCTTTCAGTCTCTGTATGAGCAGGTCGTGGTCCTTCGCCGCAAATCTCAGCAGGAACTGGTCTTCGCCGGGAATGGTGATGATTTCTTTGTCCTTGACAAAAAAAGAAAGATCCAAAGCAAGTCTCCGCGCCCGCAGGTCTGTGGACACGAGGATCATGCTCTGATTCTTTTCTTTTGCGAGATTCGCTATGACCGGCGCTGTTCGGCTTTCGGATACTCCTGAAATGTTAATCATCTTTTTCTTCTTTCTTTTGCCTTACATTATACTCGTTCATGGCTTTGTCTATTCCTTTTTCCACGATGCAGGCCGCCGCATCGGCAGCCCTGATGAGGGAGTCTTCCAGAAGCTCCTTTTCCCCCTTTGACACACCGCCGATCACATAATTGATGAGATCGACCTTTTTTTCGCTGCCGATTCCCACACGGATCCGGGGAAATCCGTCTTTCCCCAAAAGGTAAACGATGTTTCGCATTCCGTTGTGGGTTCCGGCGCTGCCTTTTTTGCGGAGACGAATGCTCCCCGTGGGAATATCGATGTCGTCGTAAATGACGATGAGGTTTTCGATATCTTCCTTGTAAAAATTCATGACCTCCACGACGCTTTGACCGCTGAGGTTCATGAAGGTCTGGGGTTTTACCAGCAAAACCTTTTGTCCGGCGATTCTTCCCTCGCCCACCAAGGCTTTGAATTTTATCTTGTCGATTTTGATGCCGTACTTCTCCCCAAGCAGGTCCAGGGCGATAAATCCCATATTATGTCTGGTGTTTTCATATTTTCTGCCGGGATTTCCGAGGCCTACGATGATATACACGGGATTAGGGTCCTTTCTTTTCTATCTATTTTTCTAGTCAAACAGTACACTGATGGAGCCGTTGGTAAATACTCTGGTCATGGCTTCCGCAAACAGAGGTGCCACCGAAAGGAAGGTCATCTTTTCCAGTTTCTTTTCTTCCGGAAGGGGAACGGTGTTGAGAAGCACCAGCTCTTCGATTGCAGAGGCTTCCAGTCTTTCTACGGCAGGACCGGAAAGAACCGGGTGAGTTGCCGCCGCGAATACGGCTTTTGCGCCCAGATCCTTGATGGCATTCGCCGCGTTGCAGATGGTTCCTGCGGTGTCGATCATGTCGTCGATGATGATGCAGTTCTTGCCGTCGATATTACCGATGATGTTCATGATTTCGCTCTTGTTCGGCTCCGGTCTTCTCTTGTCGATAATGGCGATCGGGCAGTTGAGGTACTGCGCCAGATTTCTTGCTCTGGTAACGCTGCCGTGGTCAGGAGAAACCACAACCAGGTCTTCCATGTCCTTTTCCTTGAAATACTTTGCGATAATCGGCATGCCCAGAAGATGGTCAACGGGAATGTCAAAATAGCCCTGAATCTGGTTTGCGTGTAAATCCATAGTGAGAACTCTGTCGGCGCCTGCCGCCATGATCAGGTCAGCAACCAGCTTTGCCGTAATCGGGTCTCTTGCCTTTGCCTTTCTGTCCTGGCGGGCGTAGCCGTAATATGGGATAATTGCGTTAATTCTTCCTGCGGAAGCCCTCTTCATGGCGTCGATCATGATCAGAAGTTCCATCAGGTTGTCGTTTACCGGATTGCAGGTTGACTGAATTATGTATACGTCGATTCCTCTGACGGATTCCCAAATGTTCACCGAAATTTCGCCGTCACTGAACTTTGTAACCGTTGCCTTTCCAAGGGGCTTACCCATAATGTCTGCGATTTCCTTGGCTAATTCCGGATGGGAATTGCCCGTAAAAATTTTGTAGTCAGAAAATACTCCGCTTCTCACTGTTTTTTACCTCGTCTTTCTTTTGTGTGTACTTTTGCTATTTTTTTCTCTTCAAAATCCCTTTTGCGGAAACCCATCTCGGCTTCTTTACGCCTCTGGCTCTTGCGATGTAAAGGGCGTCGCCCTCCACGTCCTCCGTAACGGTGCTTCCGGCGGCGATATAGGCGCCTTCCCCCACAGTTACCGGTGACACAAGGTTGCTGTTGCACCCGATAAAGGCGCCGTCCGAAACCTTTGAACGATATTTGGTGCTGCCGTCGTAATTCACAAAAACAACTCCGCAGCCCAGGTTCACGTTGCGACCCACATCAGAATCCCCTATATATGTGAGGTGTGCCGCTTTTGAGCCGTCTCCGAATGATGAATTTTTGATTTCCACAAAGTCTCCGACCTTGCAGTTTGCACCGACCCTGCTTCCGGGCCGCATATATGCGAAAGGACCGACTTTCGTTCCTTCACCTACCGAACTTTCAATGATAACGGAGTTTTCGATTTCCACTCCGTCCGCGATTTTTGAATCTGCAATTCTGGTATTTTGTCTGATCACACAATGTTTGCCGATTACCGTGTCGCCCTCCAAGCTGACGCAGGGACCGATCAGCGTCCCCTCACCTATTTTTACGCTTTCGCCGATGTATGCGGAGGAGGCATCCACAAATTTCACACCCGCCTGCATATGGCGCAGCGCCGTCTCCAGCCTTTTCCGGGCTGCCTCATTGCAAGCCGCAATCAAAGCGTTTCTTTCTTTTTCGTCCATGATTTCCCTCTACTTTTCTAGGAGCATTTCGCCGACTTTGTAAATGTCCCCTGCGCCCATGGTGATAACCATGTCTCCGGGTTCCGCATTTTCGCTGACATACGCCGCGATTTCCTCAAAGTCTTTCATAAAAAGCACTTCCTTTGCAGGGTGGGTTTCCTTGATTTTCTCCGCCAGCTGCTCCGAGGAAATTTTATATATGTTTTTCTCCCTTGCCGCGTAAATTTCGGCAAGAATGAGCTTATCCGTCTTGTTAAACGCCTCGGCAAAATCGTCGAAAAGCGCCAGGGTTCTCGTGTAGGTGTGGGGCTGGAAAATGCACCACAGCCTGTTATGGGGTACGTTCTGGGAAGCGGCTAAGGTCGCCTTGATTTCCGTGGGATGATGGGCGTAATCGTCCACGATCTTTACGCCCTTCGCAGTGGTTCCCACGATGTCGAATCTTCTCTGGGTGCCGTGATAGGCTTCCAGGGTTTCCTTGATGGTTGTTTCGTCCACTCCGAGGGTATGCCCGCAGGCAAATGCCGCCAGAGCGTTCAGGATATTATGCTCTCCCGGAATCTGAAGCTGGATTCTGGCAAGGGATTTCCCCCCGTGCCAAACCTCGAAGGATGGCATTCCGTTTCCGTCGAAGCGAATATCCTTTGCAAAATAATCGCAGTTTTCGTTAAGCCCGAAGGTCACCGCATTGTCCATATCCTTGACGATTCGGTTCACGAAAGGATTTGCGTCGTAGGCGATAATGGTTCCCCCTGCCGGCACAAGGTGTGCAAAGCGGTCAAAGGAGCTTACGATATGCTCGATATCCTTGAAATAGTCCAAATGATCCGAATCTATATTGAGAATGATTTCCATCTTCGGTTTCAGGCTCAGAAAGCTGTCCATGTACTCGCAGGCCTCGGTGACGAAATACTGGCTTTCTCCCACCCGGACGTTGCCGTCGATTTCCGAAAGGTTGCCCCCCACAAGTATGGTCGGGGAAAGCTTCGCCCTGTCTAAAATCAGGGAAACCATCGACGTGGTGGTGGTTTTTCCGTGGGTGCCGGAAATTGCAATGCTGTTTTCGTATTCCTCCATCAAAAGCCCCAGCATCTGGGCTCTGGTCATGATGGGGATATTTCTTTCCCTCGCCCGCACCAGCTCCGGATTGTCCTTTCCCACCGCCGCGGAGTACACAAGTAGGTCGGCGTTTTCCACGTTTTCCGCCTTGTGTCCGATAAAAATTCTCGCTCCCTGTTTCGCCAGTTTATCCGTCATATCCGATTCCTTCATGTCGGAGCCGGACACATGGTAACCTCTGGACAGCAAAATTTCTGCAATGGCCGAAAGACCGATCCCTCCGATGCCGATGCAGTGAATATTCCTATATTTATTTAAATCAAGCATAAAAAGCCTCCAATTTTTGCGTCAATGTCATACTTTTATTAGTATAACACAATTTCGGCGTTTGTTATAGCGAAATTGCAAAAAAACTTGTATACAAATTAAAAAAGCCAAGGCTTAGGCTTTTGCCCGGTCTTGGCTCTATTTTTTCCGTTTTGAATTTTGTTTTGTGCCGGCTTTCCCGCTTGATTTTGCGGCTTGAGCGCCCTTTGCACCGGATTTTCCCGCCGCGCCGGCTTTTCCCATGCCCGGCTGGTGATGCAGCACCCGAATGTCCGGATTCTGCTCCTTGGCAAACTTGCAGATTTCGCTTACCTCACTGCGCTTGAAAAAGAGAGCCTTTTCAAGACTACTGTAGCCGATGTGAAGCCGGACATATTCGTCGTGCTTGCGGTCCTCGATAACGATGGCATTGATCTCCTCCCAGGGGAAAAAATCGTACTGAGTGGTAATCTGCATATTATAGAAAATTTCCAGACCCCGCGAAGTGAGGGCTGCGTCCTTTTCCGTCACCAGGGTGATGGAGTACAAGATGGAAAAAATCATGGAAACCACCGCAAGAGGCAGATTTCTGTCCATGGAGGTTGCTCCAAAGATCAGCAAAACAGCCACAAGCACCCAGCCTCCGATTTTGACCCATTTCTTGCGGGGTTTGTATGCCCGAGCCGTATAAATCGGCGGCGGCAGCGAGTCCCAGGGCAGCATTTTTCTCATGTTTCTGCGTCCTTTCATAAAAGGGCGCGTCGGTTTCCCGGCGCACCCGATATTTCTAAAAGCTAAGGGTTAATGAAACGTTAATTAAGCGTTAACCTTCGGAGCCTTGCCCGCAGCCCGGCGAGCTTCGAGGCATTCAAGGGCTTTCTGATGAGCTTCTTCAGGAGCGCCCGCAACCTTGCCGGCACGGGTCTTTCCGAACAGGTTCGTGTAGGAACCGTCAGCCCAGAAGATGTTGCGTCCCAAAGCTGCCGTTATGTAAGCGTAAATCGGGTTGATGAGATTTACGAATGCATAAGGGAAGAATACGAACGGGCTCATGCCCAG
>CAVHEY010000077.1:0-7604 GCA_963635155.1 Bacteroides stercoris | reverse complement strand
CGGTACTCACGTACCCTAAGTACGCTCCGTGCCGTGAATCTTGCTTCCTAGCGGCGAACGAAAAATCTGCGTTTGGCGGAAGAAGATAAAAAATGCGTAAGCAGCAGAACCAGTTGATGTATGATGCATCAAGCCGCGCCTGCTGCTTTTTTGTTTCGCTCTCAGAACGTCCACTAAGCGACAAGTGACCGTCAAGTGACCGCGAAGTAAATTTTGATAAAAAATCCAAATATTTTATCGCAAATAAATTGAAAAAAGTTGAGAAATTATATATAATGTTCAGAGAAATGTAAAAGATAACTAACATCAACAGAAAAGAGGAGATAGGTAATGGGATTTGCTACAGAAGTTGGAATTGACTTAGGTACAGCCAATGTACTTGTATATATAAAAGGAAAGGGCATCGTTTTGAACGAACCCTCGGTGGTTGCCATAAACAACGATACGGACGAGATCCTTGCCGTGGGAGAAGAAGCCCGGCAGATGCTGGGAAGAACGCCGGCGAATATCGTAGCCGTAAGACCCCTTCGGGACGGCGTTATCTCCGACTATGACATCACCGAGAGAATGCTCAAACACTTCATCAGAAAAACCTGCGGCAGCGGGAGATTTTTTAAGCCTAAAATTATGGTGTGCGTTCCAAGCGGCGTTACCGAAGTGGAAAAGAGAGCCGTAAGAGAAGCCGCCACCCAGGCAGGGGGAAAAGACGTGTACCTCATGGAAGAACCCGTTGCGGCTGCAATCGGTGCAGGCATTGATATCTCAAAGCCGGACGGGGTTATGGTAATCGACATCGGCGGCGGAACCACGGATATTGCGGTTATTTCCCTGGGCGGAATCGTAGCCAGCACCTCCGTGAAGATTGCGGGAGACAAATTTGACGAAGCGATTATCAAATACATGAGAAAAGAGCATAAACTCTACATCGGCGAAAGAACGGCGGAGGAACTGAAAGTTACCATCGGAACCGCCTTCCCACGGGACGAGGTCGTGAGCAAAGAATGCAGGGGCAGAGATTTGGTTACGGGACTTCCGAAGAGCGTTGAAGTTACCTCAGACGAGATGATGGACGCCTTGGAAGAACCTCTCCACGTTATCTGCGAAGCGGTTCACAATGTCCTTGAAATCACGCCGCCGGAGCTTGCGGCAGATATCAGCAATTCCGGAATCATCATCACCGGAGGCGGAGCGCTTCTCAACGGAATTGACAAGAGAATTGAAGACAGAACGGCAATCAAGGTGGTTGTCGCAGAGGACCCGAAGTCCTGCGTTGCGATCGGAACAGGAAAATCTCTGGATATTCTTGAAAAACTGGAAAGCAATTCGCTCAACAGAAGGGCACCTTACCTTTAAACAAAAATCCAGCGTCCTTTCGGGGACGCTTTTTTCTCAGGAGGAAAGAATGAAACTTGAACTGATTGCCACCGCCACCTTTGGACTGGAAGCGGTTGTAAAAAGAGAAATCGAAAATTTGGGATATAAGATCATAAAGTCCGAGGACGGCAAAATCACCTTCCTCGGCGACGAAAGAGCAGTGGTGAAGGCAAACCTCTGGCTGAGAACCGCGGATAGAGTTCAGATCAAAATGGCGGAGTTTATCGCCCTTGAATTTGAAGACCTTTTTCAGCAGATGAAAGCGATCCCATGGGAGGAGTGGATTCCGATCGACGGAAAATTCGTCGTAAACGGCTCCTCGGTAAAATCAAAGCTTTCCAGCGTGCCTGCCTGCCAGTCGGTAGCAGAAAAGGCGGTGGTGGAGCGCCTGAAAGAATTTTACCCGGTAGACTATTTTCAAAAAACCGGTGCAGCCTACGAAATAAAAATCACGCTCCTAAAGGATCGGGTGACGGTGACCCTGGACACCACGGGTCCGGGACTCCACAAGCGAGGCTACCGAACCCACAGCGTGGAAGCCCCGATAAAGGAAACCCTGGCGGCAGCCATGATACAGCTTTCCTTTTGGAATAAGGACAGAATTCTCTCAGACCCTTGCTGCGGTTCGGGCACCATTCCCATCGAAGCAGCGCTGATTGCAAGAAACATCGCTCCGGGGATAAGCCGCAGCTTCGTAAGCGAAGAATGGGAAGCGATACCGGCAAATCTTTGGAAAGAGGAGCGAAAGGCGGCATTCGAGGCGATAGACAACGACTGCGAGCCGAAGATTTTCGGTCTTGACATCAATCCAAATGCCATAGCCGCCGCAAAAGCCAACGCCGAAGCGGCGGGAGTGGAGGACTGCATACGCTTTGCCGCCGCGGACATTTCCGCCATGCGGACAAAGAGCAAGAGCGGAGTTATGGTAACCAATCCCCCTTATGGGGAGCGAATCGGTGACAGACAGGGCATCGAAAAAATTTACAAGGCCTATCGGGAATTTTTCGCAGAGAACCCCACATGGTCCCTTTTCGTGGTCACCGCGGACAAATCCATCGAAAAGGCGCTGGGGAGAAGCGCAAATCGGCGCAGAAAGCTGTACAACGGCAGGCTGGAGGTCTGCTACTATCAGTTTCACGGAGAAAAGGTATGAATATCAAGATAAACCGGGACTCGAAAATCCCCATTTACCGGCAGATCGTAGACCAGATGCGAAGAATGATCCTTTCGGGGGAGCTGGCAGGGGGAAGCACCCTGCCCTCAGAGCGGGCACATGCAAAGATTTTAGGTGTCCACAGAAACACCGTCATAAAAGCCTACAACGAGCTTAAGGCGGAGGAACTGATCGAATCAAGACAAGGCGTGGGATACATAGTCACTATGCCGCAGGCATCGGAAAAACCGGCTTCCCGGCGACAGGGCGTCCACGGCGAAAGGGCAAAAAAGGTAAACTGGCAGTCGGAAATAAACGAAAAATATCTGGACATGGAAATCACCTTTGACGACCTTTTTCAGCGCTTCGGAGACAGAGAAAAAATCTCCATGGGAAGCGGTATTTCCTGCCCCGGAATCTACGACAAGAAAAAACTTGCCGAGGACATTGCGGCGATGGTTTCCGAGGAGGGCAAGACCCAGTATTTTTATAGCCCCTACAAGGGCGATAAAATTCTACGCCAACAGCTGATTTCCTTTCTCAGTACAAAAGGAATCAAGGCGACTGCGGGAGAAATCCAGATTTTGAGCGAAACGAACCAAGCCCTGGACTTTCTGGTGACCCTTCTGGTAAAACCCGGAGACGCCGTAATCATGGAAGAAGCGGTATCTCCGGACGCTTACAGGGCAATGGAACTTGCCGGGGCGGATATTATTACGGTTCCCATCGACCATGAGGGAATCGACTGCGACGCCCTTTGCCGGACGGTGGTGCAGAAAAAACCGAGATTGATTTATGTAAATTCCAGCTTCAGTGACCCTACCGGAGCGATTCTGCCGCCGGAACGCCGCCAAAAAATCCTTGAAATTTCAAACAAATATCGCATACCGATTATCGAAGAGGACGCGGCGTCGGAACTGGTTTACGATGGAAGAAGACTTCCCCCGATAAAAGCCTTTGACAGGGCGGGAAATGTGGTTTACATCTATTCCTTTTCCCTTTCCTTCCTGCCGGGGCTTTCGCTGGCTTTCGTGGTGGCAGACAAGCAGGTGATAGAGAGCCTGAGCTATCTGGTGTCCGTAAGAATGATGTCGGTGGACTGGACCTCACAGAAACTGCTGGCAAAATATTTGGCGGACGGAAGTTATTATAGTATATTAGAGGCGTTTCGGGAAAACTATGCAAGGAAGCAGGAGCTCATCTGCCGAGGGCTTGATGAAATGAAAGAGCTGGGAATCAGTTATCGAAGACCCAGAGGCGGCGTGTATATCTGGTGCAAACTGCCGTCGGGACTGGACAGCAGGGAATTTGCCGGCGCCGCTTACAAGCGGGGACTTGCCCTTATTCCGGGCTATGTATTTTTTCCGCACAAAAACGGAGGACGGGATCATGTTCGCATCAATTACTCCTTCGAGACGGAAGAACGCCTCGAAACGGGACTTAAAATTTTGCGGGAAACCCTGAAAGCCGAGATTGCAAAGTCCGGCAGCAAAGTCCGAAGCGCACAAAAACAGTAAGGTGAGATACCTTGCGGCATACAAAAAACAGCGGGGCAGGGCAGCTTGCTGGCACACGAAAAATAACCATGCCCGGTACTTTCAAAAAATACGCGATATAGTAAAATTTTAGTTAGAAAGAGATAGACAAAAATGCACCTATAACACCTATAAAATTATGAAAAATTATGAAAACGAAAAGGAGATTTAAAAATGGCAGTAAATTTAAAGGGAAGAAATTTCTTAACGCTAATGGATTTTACACCGGAAGAAATCAGATACATGCTTGACCTTGCTCACGATTTGAAGGCAAAGAAAAGAGCAGGCATTCACAACGAAGTTTTGAAGGGAAAGAATATCGTGCTCTTATTCGAGAAAACTTCTACCAGAACCAGATGCGCTTTCGAAGTTGCGGCTCTTGACGAGGGAGCGCACGTAACTTTCCTGGACAGCAAAAGCTCCCAGATGGGCAAAAAAGAAACCATCGCCGACACAGCCAAGGTTCTGGGCAGATTCTACGACGGTATCGAATACAGAGGATACAAGCAGTCCGTTGTGGAAGAGCTTGCCAAAAACGCAGGAGTACCTGTATGGAACGGCTTAACCGACGTTGACCATCCGACGCAGATCCTTGCCGATATGCTCACCATCGAAGAGCACGTGGCAAAGCCGCTGAACAAGGTGAAAGTGGTATTCTGCGGAGACATCAGAAACAACATGGCTTACGCCTGGATGTACGGCTGCGCGAAAATGGGAATGCACTTCGTGGCTTACGGACCGAAGGAGCTGGCGGATCAAATCGACCGGGACGTACTCAAGAGAGCAAGAGAAGTTGCAGAATACACCGGAGCGGTTATCGAAGTATCCTCAGAGGAAGCCTGCCTTAAGGGTGCGGACGTTCTCTACACCGACATTTGGGCTTCCATGGGCGAAGAAGACCAGATCCCTGAGAGAGTAAGAATGCTCACACCGTTTAAGGTTACAAAGGAAATGCTGGATAAGACGGAAAACGACGATGTTATCTTCCTCCACTGCCTGCCTTCCTTCCACGATTTCGACACCACAATGGCAGCGGAACAGAAAGAATTGGGCTACGATATCCGGGAGGTAACCGACGAGGTATTCTTATCCAGACACTCCAAGGTTTTCGACGAAGCAGAAAACAGAATGCATACGATTAAGGCTGTAATGGTTGCAACGATTGGCTAATGCGCCGCGTTGGCAGTTGAAAGGAGAGAGAAATGTATACCGGAATCCATAATTTTTCCGAAATAGGGAAATTAAACAAGGTATTGCTTCACAGACCGGGCGCCGAGCTGGAAGCCCTGACTCCCGCTACCATTGAGCGACTGCTCTTTGATGATATCCCTTATCTGAAAGTTGCACAGGAGGAACACGACAAATTTGCCCGGACCCTCAGAGAAAACGGCGTGGAAGTGGTTTATTACGTAACGGAAGCCGCCAAAGCGATGGCAAACCCTGAGATTCAAATCCAGTTCGTCAACGAATTCCTGAACCTCAGCAAAATCAACTCCAAGGGTTTGCGGAGCGCCATGACGACCTATCTTTTGGATATGGCGCCTGCCGAGATGATAACAAAGGTGATCGCGGGGATCAAACGGGAAGAGGTAAAGACAAAGGACGCCACTTCCTTGATGGACTTGGTAAACGACGACTATCCCTTCGTATCGGATCCGATGCCAAACCTGTACTTCACGCGGGATCCGGGTGCCTGCGTAGGGGAGGGAATCAACATTCACCATATGCACACCGATGCCAGAAGACGGGAATCCCTGATTTTGCGCTATATCTATAAGTATAACCGGGATTTCGCCACCGAAGAAAACAAGCAGTGGTACGACCTTACCGATACCTATTCCATCGAAGGCGGCGACGTGCTGGTGCTGTCAAAAGACATCGTTGCGGTGGGACTTTCCCAAAGAACCACGATTTCCGGACTGGAACACTTCGCAAGAAACCTCTTGCAGGGCAGCGATTTCAAGAAAGTCCTTGCCTTCGATATTCCGAAGTCGCGAGCGTTCATGCACCTTGACACGGTATTTACCATGGTTGACTACGATAAATTCACCATTCACCCTGAAATCGAAGGACCTCTGGGCGTTTACGAAATCACACTGGATGCCAAAGGCGAGCTGAAATTCAACGCTCTCAAGGACGAACTGCACAAGATTCTCGCCTTGGAACTCAAGGTTCCTGCGGTGGATCTTATCCGTTGCGGCGGAGGAGATTTGCTTGCCGCCCAGCGGGAACAGTGGAACGACGGCTCCAACACCCTGTGTATCGCTCCGGGAACGGTGGTTACCTACGAAAGAAATTATGTAACCAACGAGCTTCTGGACCAGAAGGGAATCAAGGTTCTCACCGTTCCGTCCGCGGAACTTTCAAGAGGCAGAGGCGGCCCACGCTGTATGTCCTGTCCGGTGAACAGAGAGGATTTGTAAACTCGATAAAAACGAACGAAGATACAAAGAAGATAGAAGAAGATAATAGAAGAAAATTAAAAGGAGATAGAAAATGGCAGAAAAAATTGTTGTCGCCCTCGGCGGGAACGCCTTGCAGTCCGGCAAGGCGGAGCCTACGGCTGAAGCGCAGCTTGCTGTGGTAAAAAAGACCTGCGAGAGAATCGCGGAATTATCGAATAAAGGCTATGAAGTTGCGGTGGTTCACGGAAACGGACCACAGGTGGGAAGAATCCTTCTCGCTTCGGAAACCGCAAAGAACGTAACGCCGGCAATGCCTTTCGACGTTTGCGGCGCCATGTCCCAGGGATATATCGGATACCATATCCAGCAGGCGCTGAAATATGCCCTCAGCCGCCTGAACAAGAATATTCCGGTGGTTACAATCGCAACCCAGATGATCGTTGAAAAGTCTGACCCTGCGTTCACAAACCCTACAAAACCTATCGGACCTTTCTATTCGGCAGAAGAAGCGAAGGCTCTCGAAACCGAAAAGGGCTACACCATGAAAGAGGACGCGGGCAGAGGCTGGAGAAGAGTGGTCGCTTCACCCCTTCCGAGAAAAATCGTTGAAATCAGTGCAATCAAACAGCTTTGGGATTCTACCATCGTAATCGCCTGCGGCGGCGGCGGAATTCCGGTGGTGGAAAATCCCGACGGCACCCTTGCGGGCGTGGCAGCGGTCATCGACAAGGACTTTGCGGCAGAGCTTCTGGCAGAGGAAGTGGGCGCAGACACGCTGATGATTCTCACCGAAGTAGAAAAGGTTGCCATCAATTTCAACAAACCGAATCAGGAGGATTTAGCGAAGCTCAACCTTTCCGACGCGGCCAGATACTGCGAAGAGGGGCAGTTTGCTCCGGGCTCCATGCTTCCTAAGGTACAGGCGGCAATGAAGTTCGTGCGGGCAAATCCTGACAAAAAGGCAATCATCACATCTCTCGACAAGGCAATCGACGCCTTGGAGGGAAAGACAGGCACCGTGATTACCTTCGCATAATGACATACAAAGGCTTGGTTCACTTTGAATCGAGCCTTTATTTTTATCTTGTTAACCCGTCAAAAATCAAGTATACTATAACTATACAAACCTCGGCGAAA
>CAVHEY010000076.1:6555-7720 GCA_963635155.1 Bacteroides stercoris | reverse complement strand
ACTGCGGGCAAAGGGCATAAAATACATCGCCGGAATCGACGAGGTGGGCAGAGGTCCCTTGGCGGGACCTGTGGTCAGCGCCTGCGTGGTTTTGCCCGAGGACTTTGACGTACTGGGGGTGGACGATTCCAAGAAGCTTTCCGAAAAGAAGAGGGAAGAACTTTTTGATAAAATATTGTCAGAAACCCTTGCGTGGGGCGTCGGAATGTGCGACAATAATACCATAGACGAAATCAACATACTCAATGCAACGAAAGAGGCGATGAGGTCAGCGATGGCCAATGCGGACAAGGCGCTCATGGAGAACTGCGGGGTGCAGATCCAGCATCTTCTGATTGACGCCCTGACCTTGGAAGGGCTTGACCTGCCCCAAACGGGCATTATCAAGGGGGACGCCAAAAGCGTTTCCATCGCCGCCGCTTCCATCGTTGCAAAGGTTACGCGAGATCGCATGATGATAGAATATGCCAAGGAATATCCCCATTACGCCTTCGAGAGCAACAAGGGCTACGGCACAAAGGCGCACTATCAGGGAATTTCCGAGCACGGCATAACCCCTATCCACAGGAAAACATTTTTAAAAAATATATAAAAGGAAAGCAGGAGGAGACAAAATGGAATTGAAAAGCGATATTCAGATTGCACAGGAGTCCGTTATGACAAACATCGGCAAAGTTGCGGCAGATGCGGGAATTGACGAAAAATATATCGAGCAGTACGGCAAATACAAAGCGAAAATCGATTACAACCTGTTAAAAGAAAAAGCCGACGCCCCTGATGGGAAGCTGGTGCTGGTAACCGCCATTTCACCCACTCCTGCGGGAGAGGGAAAGACCACCACAACGGTGGGACTTGCAGACGCCCTTCATAAACTGGGCAAGAACGTCTTTGCGACCCTCAGAGAACCCTCCCTGGGACCTGTTTTCGGTGTAAAAGGCGGCGCGGCAGGAGGCGGCTACGCTCAGGTAGTTCCCATGGAAGACATCAATCTGCATTTTACCGGAGATATGCACGCAATCGGCATCGCAAACAACCTGATCGCAGCGTGCCTGGACAACCACATTCAGCAGGGCAATTCGCTGGGAATCGACGTCAAGAAAATCACATGGAAACGGGTTATCGACATGAACGACAGACAGCTTCGCAACATCGTTGACGGTCTGGG
>CAVHEY010000076.1:0-6200 GCA_963635155.1 Bacteroides stercoris | reverse complement strand
TTCGCGGCAGACCTTGGAGCCGAAAAATTCATCGACATCAAGTGCCGCAAAGGAGGGATCAAACCGGACGCGGCGGTTATTGTCGCCACCGTCAGAGCCTTGAAATACCACGGCGGCGTTCCGAAGGCGGAGCTTAATGGCGAAAATCTGGAAGCACTGGAAAAGGGCATTCCGAATCTCCTTCAGCACGTAGAAAACGTAACGCAAAACTACGGACTTCCTTGCGTGGTGGCAATCAACCGGTTCCCGACGGATACCGAAGCGGAACTTAAGCTGGTGGAAGAAAAATGCAAGGAGCTTGGGGTAAACGTGGTGCTTTCGGAAGTTTGGGGCAAAGGCAGCGAAGGTGGCATCGAGCTTGCGGAGGAAGTTCTCAGACTCATCGAAAGCGAAAACCACTTCCAATTTGTATATGAGGACGAGCTTAGCATCAAGGAAAAGGTAGAAACCGTCGCCAAGAAGATTTACCGCGCCGACGGCGTTGCATTTACCCCGGCGGCGAAGAAGCAGCTGGCCACCATAGAGGGGCTGGGCTTCGGCAGCCTGCCGATCTGTATGGCAAAGACTCAGTTCAGCTTTTCCGACGACGCCACCCTGCTGGGAGCGCCGAGAGGCTTTCAGATAACCATTAAGGACGTAAAGGTTTGCGCCGGAGCAGGCTTCGTCGTAGTGAAGACCGGCGATATCATGACCCTGCCGGGACTTCCGAAGGTACCGGCCGCAGAAAAAATTGATATCGACGAAAACGGTGTAATTACAGGACTTTTTTAGGGGAGAAGAATGATAGGGGCAATTTTGTTGCAGATTGTGTTGATCTTCCTGAACGCGATATTTGCCAGCGCAGAAATCGCGGTAATCTCGATGAACGACACGAAACTTGAAAATATGGCAAGAAAAGGGAACCGCCGGGCGAAAAAACTGGTGGAGCTGACGGCGCAGCCCGCAAGATTCCTGGCAACCATACAGGTTGCCATCACCTTAGCAGGTTTCCTGGGAAGTGCCTACGCCGCGGACAATTTCGCAGAGCCGCTGGTAAAAAAACTGGTGGAAGCCGGCGTGGAAGCGCCTGTTTCCCTGCTGAATTCCATCTGCGTATTCGTAATCACGATTGTTATCGCCTATTTCAGCATCGTGTTCGGGGAACTGATTCCGAAACGGGTGGCGATGAACAAGACGGAGCAGATCGCCCTTTCGGTTTCGCCGATTTTGTCTGTCGTTTCGATTGTATTTAAGCCGCTGGTTTGGCTGCTTACCGCTTCCACGAACCTCGTACTGCGACTGATGCATATAAACCCGGAGGAGGACGAAACGGTAACCGAGGAAGAAATCCGAATGATGGTCACAGCCGGCAGCGAAAAGGGTGTCATCGATTCCGAAGAAAACGAGATGATCCAGAATGTGCTGGATTTCAACGACATTTCGGTGGAGGAACTTTGCACCCACAGAACCGACGCGGTAATGCTGTATACGGAAGATTCCATCGAGGACTGGAAAACGACCATTACGGGCAGCCGGCATAACTATATGCCCGTGTGCGGCGAGGACAGCGACGACATCATCGGCGTGATGGACGTTCGGGACTTTTTCCGAATGGACTGGAAAGAGAATCTCACGAAGGAAATCGTCTTGGAAAAATGCCTGCGAAAAGCATTTTTTGTGCCTGAGACCATGAAGGCGGACGTCCTTTGCAGGAAGATGAAAGAAACCGGCGTGCATTTTGCCATCGCCATCGACGAATACGGCGGAATGACGGGAATCGCAACCATGCACGACCTTGTGGAGCTTTTGATAGGCGAACTTTTCGAGTTTGGGGAGGAGCCAAAGCCTGCGGAAATCGAGGCCTGCGGTGAAAACACCTGGAAAATCCAGGGCCTTGCCGATATCGAGGATGTGGCGGAGAAACTTGATATAGCCCTGCCTACAGAGGAATACGACACCTTCGGCGGCTATGTGCTTGGGAAACTGGGAAGCATTCCGGCAGACGGAACGGCTTTTGAGCTTGAAACAGCCGGTTTGGTTATAAAGGTCGAAAACATAAAAGAGCACAGAGTCGAGTCTGCCCTTGTTACAAAAAAGGAAGCGGCGAAGGAGAACAGAAAAGAGAATAAATAAGACAAAAAATAATACAGAAAATTGAAAGGAGCGGGAAACCGCTCTTTTCGCATATTTAACTTAGATTTAACTTTTTCTTTACGCAATTTTCAGTTAAAATAGAAAATGAAGAAAAATGAGAAAAACGAAGGAAAAAAGTTAAAGGAGACAGACTATGGACATTTTTGGAGTGTTGCAACTGCTGGGAGGGCTTTGCCTCTTCCTGTTCGGCATGGAAACCATGGGAGACGGGCTGAAAAGAGCCTCGGGAAGTAAGCTGGAAGAAATTCTAAGCCGTCTGACATCAAACGTACCGAAGGGCGTGCTGCTGGGAACGGCGGTAACCGCTGTAATTCAAAGCTCCTCGGCGACCACCGTAATGCTGGTGGGTTTCGTAAATTCGGGGATTATGACCTTAAGACAGGCGATTCCGGTTATCATGGGAGCCAATATCGGAACCACCGCGACGGCGTGGCTGCTGAGCCTTTCGGGACTTCAGGGCGACAGCTTCATCATTCAGATGCTGAACCCAATGGCATTTTCACCGATACTTGCCGCAGTTGCAATCGTTTTCATGATGTTCATGAAAAGCGAGAAAAAATACGATATCGGACTGATTCTCATCGGCTTTGCGGTTTTGATGTACGGCATGGATATCATGAGTTCGGCGGTTAAGCCGCTGGCAGACGTGCCGGAATTCGTAAACGTGCTTACCATGTTCAGCAACCCTGTGCTCGGCGTTGCGGCAGGCGCAATCTTTACCGCGGCGATTCAAAGCTCCTCCGCTTCCGTGGGAATCTTGCAGGCGCTTTGCAAGACCGGAGCGGTCACATACGGAACCACCATTCCGATTATCATGGGTCAAAATATAGGGACCTGTATCACGGCGATCCTCTCCTCCATCGGTGCCAACCGCGGCGCAAAGCGGGTTGCGGCGGTTCACCTTTCTTTCAATATCATAGGAACCATCGTTTTCCTGACCCTATTCTATACGGCGAACGCTTTCGTGCATTTCGATTTCCTGGGAAATACGGTAAATCCGGCGAACGTAGCGGTGATCCACAGCCTGTTCAACGTGGGCTGTACGGCGATGCTGCTGCCATTCACAAAGGGGCTGGAAAAGCTGGCGAACAAGGTAGTAAAGGACGCTCCGGAAGAAAAGAATCCGGACCAGACGCTGAACTTCTTAGACGAGCGCTTCTTTGAAACTCCGGGCTTTGCGGTTACCCAGTGCAAAACCGTGGCAATCAGAATGGCAAATCATGCCAGAGAGTGCATCTTTGCGGCAATGGATTTGATAAAAGGGTTTGACAAAGAAAAGTGCGCCGAAGTTTTTAGACTGGAAGAAAAAATAGACCGCTATGAAGACGCGCTGGGTGAGTACATTGTGAAGCTTTCCAGACTCGACGTAAGCGAAGAAGACAGCAAGACCCTTACGATGATTTTGCACAATATGGGGGATTTGGAGCGAATCAGCGACCACGCACGAAACATTGCGGAAACCGCGGTGGAACTGGACAAGAAAGGGCTTGATTTTTCCCAGAGCGCCCAGAAGGAAATTACCGTGTTTATGGACGCGGTGCATGAAATCGTAAACCTTGCGGTGGACGCCTTTGAAAGGGACGACGTGAAGATGGCAAAGGAAGTGGAGCCGCTGGAGGACGTCATCGACGCAATCAACAACGAAGTCAAGAGCCGCCACGTAAAAAGGCTCAAGGACGGAACCTGTACCATCGAGCTTGGGTTCATCTTATCGGATCTCAGCACAAACCTGGAACGGGTTGCGGACCACTGCTCAAACCTTGCGGTCTGCGTAATCGAAAGCGAAAAGGGCAACTTCGATATGCATCACTATTTGGACGATTTGAAGATGTACGGCAACAGTGATTTTGACGTGAAGATGAATAAATACGAAGAAAAATACGCTCTGCCGCGATAATTGCACCGAAGATATTTTATAGGACATACAAAAACAAAGTAAAGGAGGCTGCCTGCGTCGGTATAAAAGTCGGCGCGGACAGTCTTTTTTCGACATTTTCTATGGTTTTGAGGGAAAAAAGAGCCTTTTTCACGGGTTTTACCCGGCGAGGGGTTTTGCAGGGGCTGAAATTGTGATACAATAATAAAAGTTATTGAAAAAAAGAGGTATATGATGCAAGAAACGAGTAACAACACGATCACAGTGCAATATCCGAAATTTAAGGATTGCATGGAATGTTTGCAGGCAGGCGGAATCACGAAATTTGACGGAATGCGTCTGATTTTGCAGGAGGGTGGAAAGGTTTACGCCACAAGGCTGGAAGCCAATTTGGGAAAGCTGAAGGAGGAGGACATCGAAGAGCTTGCCATCGAGAAGCTGCCCTTGGAAAGCGCCGGGAAAAAAGCTATGATCTATTCCCAGACCTATTATTGCCAAAAATGTCTGGCAGAGGCGGTTCCCTTTGGGTCGGCACTTGAGGATATGGCGATGATCATCGGCAAGGGGCTGTTCATCGCAGACGGCAGAACCGCCGATCGCAAATCCGGAAAGACCTTAAAAAAAGCCTTTAAGAAGTCAAACGCCTGCTTTGTGCTTAAGGCGGTGGACGGAAAGGGCAAGGGCATCGGCTATACCATCGCCATGGGAAAGGACCTGAAAGAAGCGGCGATTGCAACCCTTGTAGCGGAAAAAGCCGCCTACGTTGAGCTAAAGGCAAAGAATTTGGGCGGCTGCTCGCGGTTTGACAGGAGAACGGTTTCCATTCTTCGAAAAAAATACGAAAAGTCTTATTCGGCGCAGAAAAAAATTGCAAGCCAAAAGACGAAAGAAGATTTTTCCGAGGCGGAATACGAACTTCGCAGGGAAATCGCAAAGTATGGGCGGAGGCTTGTAAGCGAAAGGCTCGTTCAGGGAACCTGGGGCAATCTTTCCGCAAAGCTTGACGACCATACGATCCTCGTAACACCGTCGGGGGTGGAATATGCAAAGATCGAGCCGGAGGATTTGGTGAAGGTAAACCTCACCTCGCTGGCTTCGGAGGGTGAAAACAAGCCAACCTCGGAGCTTGCACTTCACGCCGCCATTTATAGGGCAAAACCGGAAGCAGGGGCTGTGGTTCACACCCATTCGGCGAATGCCTCGGTATACGCCTGCGCCCATTGCGGACTGGAAATCCCGGAGGAAAATATAGGGGCGACGGAAGCTTTCGGAAGCTTCGTGGCGGTTACCGAATATGCCGCCGCAGGAACAAAGGCGATCGCGGAAAACGTTGTGAACGCCATGGGCGAAAGCCGCGCCGCCATCATGGCAAACCATGGAATGGTCGTGTACGGAAGCGACATAAAAGACGCCTTTGAAAACGCGCTTTTACTGGAAGAGACAGCAAGAAAGGAACTTATGAAATGACAATACTCAGAGGAAAGCCCGTTGCGGATTGGATAGACGAAAAGACCCGAAAGGAGGCAGAGAGCCTGCTGGAAAAGGAGGGCATCATGCCTACCCTGGCGATTTTGCGGGTGGGAAATAACGGAAGCGACATCGCCTACGAAAGCAGCGCCGTAAAGAAAGCGGCGAGCCTTGGGATCCATACCGAAAAATTCATCATGGACGGGAAAGCAGACGAATCGGACATTTTGGATATCGTAAAATATTTAAACGATGAACCGAGTATCCACGGCGTGCTGATGCTCCGCCCCCTTCCAAAGGACGTTGACGAGGAGCGAATCTGCAACCATCTGAAACCGGAAAAGGATATCGACGGAATCACAAACAGGACGCTGGGAGGAATTTTTACGGGAGAAAACACCGGATTTCCTCCTTGTACCGCCGAGGCGGTGATGGCAATTCTGGCTTATTACGGAATCGAAACGGCAGGGAAAAAAGCCGTGGTGGTGGGTCGCAGCATGGTTGTGGGAAAACCGGCGGCGATGATGCTTATGGAAAAGAACGCCACGGTGACGGTTTGTCACAGCAAGACCGAGGAAGAACATCTTGCGGCACTCTGCAAGGACGCGGACATCGTGGTTTGCGCCACCGGAAGACGAAATACGCTGACCGAATCTCACGCCGGAGACCGTCAGGTCATCGTTGACGTGGGGATTAACTTTGATGAAAACGGAAAAATGTGCGG
>CAVHEY010000075.1:3150-7733 GCA_963635155.1 Bacteroides stercoris | reverse complement strand
GGAGCATAACAAAAACAGTTGTAAAAAATTTGGCGATAGGCTATAATTTAATCGCAGATTTTATGCGGCTTGTCCCATGAGTCTGCAATTTGTTTAATCATTTCAGAGGGAATTACCATGGAAACACAGGATAGTATAAGAAATATTTTTATCGTAAACCCAAAGGCGGGACAGGGCAAAGGAAATGCAAAGTTCACCGAAAAAATAAGAACCGAAGCGGATAAACTGGGGATTCCCGTTGAAATTTACACTACGGCAGGCATCGGCGACGCAGAGATTCTTGCGAGACAGATTGCAAAGGAAGTCAAAGAGGAGACAAGAATATTTGCCTGTGGCGGCGACGGAACCCTTAACGAAGTCTTAAACGGCGTAATCGGAAACGAAAATATTTCCGTGGGCGTGGTTCCCATGGGTACCGGCAACGATTTTTGCAGAAACTTCCCTGAGGCGGGAGATTTTCTGGACATTCAAGCCCAGCTGAATTCCCGTCCCGCAAAATGCGATGCCATCAGATACAGCGGGCTTTTGGCAGGGAAACAGCAGACCAGATACTGCGCCAATATGTTTAATATCGGCTTTGACTGCAATGTGGTTGACCTGACGGCAACCCTCAAAAAATATCCGCTGCTGGCAGGCTCCATGGCATATCTCATCGCCGTTTTTGCGATTCTTGTGAAGAAAAAAGGCGCGAACCTAAAAATTGAAATTGACGGCGAGATAAAACACGACGGACCGCTGCTTCTTACGGCGGTTGCAAACGGCTCTTTCTGCGGAGGCGGGGTAAAAAGCTCCCCAAAGGCAAGGACGGACGACGGGCTGATGGACGTCAATATCATATACAACGTAAAGCGGGCGGAATTCATCAAAAAATTCCCTTATTACTCGAAGGGCACCCATATGGAGCTTCCGGACATTTCAAAGATCCTTTATGCGACCCAGGCGAAAAAAGTCGTGATAAGTCCGAACGAGGGAACCATGAGGCTCTGTACAGACGGCGAAATCGTCGACGCAGGCAGGGTGGAGATGGAAGTGGTTCACGAGGCGTTTCGCTTCTTGATTCCGCAGGACGCTGCCGAGCAAGGAAGGGCGAAATAGGAGAAATAAAAAACAAAAAATAAAAGGCATCGGCGAAATCGGCGAAAAAGAGGAGAAAAAATGGCGATCGAGCGAAAAAACAATCTCGGAACAATCAAATTGGACGATTACATATTTGCTCAGATTATCAGGACGAGTCTGATGAAAAGCGACGGAAGAGTTTTTCACGCCTCCGAAAAGGGAAAGCTCCTTGGAAATCAGGGCATAAAAAGCGGAATCGGCGAGATTGCTTCAAACATCAAAATAAGCGACGGGGACGAGGCATACACCATAGAGTTTTATGTGATTATCCGGTTCGGCGCTGGCATAAGAAAGACCACAAAGGAGATATTGGACTACATAGAGTACGAGATGAAAGGGCTTTTTCCCGAAAAAGGCGGCAGGCTCATACTCAAAATTGTGGGAATCAAGTCAAAACGAATCGCGCCGCGAAATATAAAGGTAGTGAGAGAATATGAACCTGCAAGATAATATTTCCAGCCTGAAGGGAGTGGGCAAAAAGAGGGCGGAGACCCTGAAAAAACTGAATATAGAGACAATCGGAGATTTGCTTGGGCTGTTTCCGAGAAGATATGAAGACAGAAGGAATGTTTTAACCATCATGGAAGCTCCCTTGGATACGGAGACGCTGATAAGCGGAAAGGTTGTAACCGCAAGGCTTTCGGGAAATCCGTACAGTAAGGCGAGATTGCTTAAGGTGCTGGTAGAAGACAGCACGGGAACCGTTCAGCTTCTGTTTTTTAATGGAAAATATCTTGCAAACTATTTTAAACCCGGAGCCGAATATGTCTTTTTCGGCAAAATCACCCTTCGCAATGGAGTGAGGCAGATGGCGCATCCGGAGTTTCATAAGCCGGGAGATAAGGGAGACGTCAGAGGGCTGATCCCCGTTTATCCCCTTACCGAGGGACTGACGCAGAATCAGCTCCGCGCATGGCAGCGGGAGCTTCTCGAAAGCAACCTGACGGCGGAGGTTCGGGAATGGCTGCCGGCGTGGGTTGTGGAGGACTGTAAGCTGTGCAGCCCCGCCCACGCTCTGGCAAATATCCACTTTCCAAAAGAAGAAAAAAGTTTCCGCGAAGCCAAGTACCGTTTGATTTTTGAAGAACTGCTGACCCTTCAGACGGGTCTTTCCTATATAAAGAACGGAAGCCTAAGCGCAGGAAACGCGGTTCGGGCGTCAAAAGAAGTTTCGGCAGAGGCGTTTGAGAATTCCTTTAAGTTTGAACTTACAGGCAGCCAAAAGAAGGTTTTCGCGCAGATAGAAAAGGACATGGAAGAGAACAAAACCATGAATCGGCTCGTTCAGGGCGACGTAGGCTCCGGAAAAACAGCGGTGGCGGAGCTTGCCATGTTTAAGGCGGTAAAAAGCGGATTCCAGGCGGCGATGATGGCGCCTACGGAGTTATTGGCAAAGCAGCATTTCGCAGGGCTGAGCCGGGATTTTGAGCCTTTTGGGGTGAAAGTCGGGTTGCTGTCGGGGTCTCTGGGCGCAAAGGAACGCAGAGAGGTACTGGAAAAGCTCGAATCCGGCGAGACGGACATTCTGGTCGGCACACACGCCCTGATACAGCAAGATGTGCGCTTTGCAAATCTGGGACTGGTTATCACCGACGAGCAGCACAGGTTCGGGGTCAACCAGCGGGAGCTGCTTTCCGCCAAGGGAAATAGCCCCGATATCCTTGTCATGACGGCGACCCCGATACCCAGAACGCTGGCGGTGGTGCTGTACGGAGACATGGATATTTCCGTAATCGACAGTCTGCCGAAAGGAAGAAAACCCATCAAAACCTTTGCGCGAAGCGAAAACGCCAGGAAAAAGATATATGATTTTGTCCGGGAGCAGGTGAGACAGGGTAGTCAAGCCTATGTTGTGGCGCCTCTCATCGAGGAATCCGAAAAGATAAGCTGTCGCTCGGCGGAGGAACTATACCAGGAACTTACCACCCATTATCCCGACCTGCGCTTCGGCTTTGTTCACGGGAATATGAAACAGGCGGAAAAAGACGAGGCGATGGAGAATTTCGCCGCCGGAAAGACCGATGTGCTGGTTTCCACCGTGGTAATCGAAGTGGGAATCGACGTGCCGAATGCCACCGTAATGGTCATCGAAAACAGCGAAAGGTTCGGGCTTGCCCAGCTGCATCAGCTCAGGGGCAGGGTAGGCAGAGGAAGCCGGCAGTCCTATTGTATTCTGGTTTCGGACAGTGAAAGCAAGGTCGCAAAGAGAAGAAACGAAATCATGTGCGAGACTTCCGACGGCTTTGTGATTGCCGAGGAAGATTTGAAGCTGAGGGGTCCGGGAGAGCTTTTCGGAACCCGGCAGCACGGGCTTCCGGAGCTTAATATCAGCGACCTTGTAAGAAACGCCGAAATCCTTGAAGCCACAAAAGACATCGCCGCAAAAATAATAGAAGAAGACCCCCGGCTCTTTAGCTTTGAAAATGCGGGGCTGAAATGCCGGGTTCAGAAGATGTTCGGAGACAAGATCCGGCTCCGGCTGTGATAAACAAAAGACCTTGAGATGTTCCCAAGGTCTTTTGCGATGATCCAAAGATTTCGTTTACTTTCCGGACAGCTGCTTTTCAGCCATTTCAACCAATTTCTTGGTCATATAACCGCCGACATAGCCGTTCTGTCTTGCCGTAAGGTTGCCCTTGTCAGCCTGTTCGTAGTTTGTGAGACCAAGCTCGCTGGCAACTTCCGTCTTCAAGCTCTTTAATGCAGGTTTTGCACTTGTGTTCATTTTTTCTTGTAATGACATTTTGTTCACCTCCTATTACACTACTAGTTTTGCACGGAGAAAGCTTAATATGTGATGTAATAATTGGCGGCGTTGGTCCTGTTTGGAAAAAAACCGGCATTGCAGAACCGCAGATTTTTATGTATAATAAATAGAAAACCAAAGAGAAAATAATAAAGAAAAGACGCAAAGGACAAGATAAATTTATGAGAATCATAACCGGAGATTTTAAGGGCAGGCGACTTGAAATGCCTGTGGGAAACGATATAAGACCTACCACGGAAAAGGTAAAAGAAGCGCTTTTCAGCATGATTTCGGGGAATCTTTACGACGCGGTTTGCGTCGACCTTTTCAGCGGTACGGGAAATCTGGGACTGGAAGCCCTGTCAAGAGGCGCGGAGAAATGCTATTTTGCGGATAACAGCAGGGCGAGTTTGGAACTTACCAAGCGAAATATCGCCATGTGCCGTGCGGAGGAATCCGCGACGGTGATTGCCGGGGACTACGAAAGAGCCCTCAGCCAAATCGCCGGGAAAGGGGAAAAAGTCGACGTTTTTTTCCTGGACCCGCCTTACAAAAAAGGACTGTACGAACGATGCTTTGCGCTGATTAAAGACCTTGAGCTGCTTTCCGAAGAGGGCATCATCGTAGCCGAACACAACGCGAAGGACAAATTTCCGGAGGAGCTTTTCGGCTTTACGAAGCTCAGGGACAGAACCTACGGCAGCATCGGAATCACCATCTA
>CAVHEY010000075.1:0-3103 GCA_963635155.1 Bacteroides stercoris | reverse complement strand
CGTAGGAGGTTGATTTTGTCTTGCCTAAGCGCAATGGATATGATAAAATCGAATTGGTATGTTAGGAGAATCAGTCATGGCAACAAAAGCTTTATATGCCGGCTCCTTTGACCCTGTGACCCTCGGTCATTTGGACATTATAGAGCGGGCGGCAAATATTTTTGACGAAGTAGTGGTAGGGGTTGTGGTAAACCTGGAAAAGCGCACGCTTTTTACTTTTGAAGAAAGAGAAACGATGCTGAGAAAGGTCACGGAGCATTTGCCCAACGTTTCGGTGGATATGTGCGACGGACTCCTTGCGGATTACGTCAATGCAAACGGATTTAATGTTGTAATCAGAGGGCTTCGCAGCGCGGCAGACTTTGATTCGGAGCAGTCCATGGCGCAGCTTCACAAGAATTTATATAACAAAAATATCGAAACGGTATTTCTGATGGCAGACGCAAAATATGCGTTTATCAGTTCGACAATGGCGAAACAGGTCATTTCACTGGGCGGCGACGGTTCGGTTTTGGTACCGCCGTATATTCTTGAAGAGATGAAAAGGAGAGCAAAATAATGGAAGATACGATGAGAGTTTTAGAATTACTTGAAGATTTGGAAGACATAGTTGACGGAGCGACAAAAGTTCCCATGATGAGTAAGGTCATGGTTGAATCGGAAGATATTTTCGGCGTTGTCAGAGAAATCAGACTGGCGCTGCCGGACGACGTGCAGCAGGCAAAGTGGATTCGCGACGAAAGAGATCGTATCCTCGAAGAGGCAAAGGCTGAGTACGAAAGAATCATCAAAGAAGCAAAAAAACAGGCGGATTATCTTGTGGAAACCAGTGAAATCATGGCAAGAGCCACCAAACTCGCCCAGGAAATCAGACAGGACGCAGAGGTGAACGCAAAGATTCTCAAGATGAAAACCTACGATTATGTAGATAAAATCCTCTATGATATGCAGGCAAAGATGGACGAGCTTAATATGCGCTATTTCGGCGAAATGTACGCCAGCCTCGAAAAAACCTTTGAGCAGATCAATCAGACTCTCGGCGACAACAGGGAAGAAATCAAGGAACTTGCCTATAAGACACAGAACGATATGAGCGAGGGCTAAGGAGAGAGAAAATGCAGACAAAGTCTTCTCGCGGGGTCAGCCTCAATTTCTTTCACGTAGCGCTCATGTACGTCGGAGCCATCATGGGGGCGGGGTTCGCTTCCGGCAGAGAGCTTTGGCAGTTCATGGGTCTTTTTGGGCGCAAGGGAATGATGGGCGCGGTATTCGTCGCCCTGTGTTATATCGTACTGGGATTTATGACTTCCTATATTGCCCGAGCCAAAAATACCAACGATTTTGCGGCGATTATAACCCCTGAGGGACATCCGAAACTCAGGGCGGCAATCAGCCTCTTCATGTCGATTATGCTGTTTTCGGTGCTGATTACCATGTCGGCGGCAGGGGGCGCGCTTCTCCACCAAAATTACGGTATCAGCAGAATTTACGGTGGCGTTATGATTTGCTTTCTTGTGGTAATCACGGTGCTGGGGGATTTTGAGAGAGTTTCCCATGTCTTCCGTTATATCATGCCGGCCCTGTTTGCCATTGCAATCATAACGAGTATTGTAATCATTTTCAGCGATTTCGGAGATTTGGGATATCACGAGGAAGTGAAACCTGCGGCAATGGCGCCAAACTGGGCGCTGGCGTCGCTTCTTTATATTTCCTATAATCTTCTCGCCATGATACCCATTATTTCAAGCTCCTCGATTCACGCGAAAAGCGAAAAACACGCCCTGTGGGGCGCTGCTCTGGGAGGACTGATGGTGGGAATCCTCGCCATTGTGATAATTCTGGCGCTTCAAAAGGATATGAGCTTTTCCGATGCCAGCGATATGCCCATGATGGCGTACGCAGGGCTGATTTCAAAGCCTGTGGGACTTGTCTATTCCATCATTCTCTTCGGGGCGATTTACTCTGCGGCGACCAGCAATTTCTACGGATTTACCACCAAGATACCTGCCGGCACGAAAAAAAGCAAAATCGTGATTTTGGCGGCGTGCGCGGCGTTTTGCCTCGGACTTCTGGGCTTCAAAAACATCGTCGCCTATATGTTCAGCGCGGAGGGTTACCTTGGATTTGCCATAATCGCTCTGCTCATTACAAACTTTGTTTCTACATACAGAGAAAAGAAAAATCATCAGAAAGAGGCGAAACATATGCCAGAAAACATACAAGAAAAAATGAAACGTCCGGCAGATTCGAATTTTTTTACGAATTATCCCGGGCATAACCGATTCGATTTTCCGGAGTTTATCGTAAGGGTGACCGGTGGCGCGGGAGGCGAGGCGCTCCTCATACTGGGAAGCGAGAAAACCGCCCTCTACGACACGGGAATGGCTTGCTTTGAGGACAATCTGATCTATAATATTGAGCTTGTTCTCGCAAAAGAAAAGCGGACCATCGACTATATTTTGGTGTCCCACACCCATTACGACCACATCGGGGCGTTGCCCTACGTCCTTGAAAAGTGGAATAACGCGGTAGTCTGCGGCAACGAAAAGGCGAGCCGCGTATTTAAGAGCGAAACGGCTCTTTCCACCATGAAAAACCTGGGCGAAAATGCAAGTAATTTATACAGAAACGGCGAAATCCCGGTGAAAGTAGAAGGTATGCGGATCGACAAAATCCTCAAGGACGGCGACGAGATTTCTCTGGGGGACAAAACCATAAGAGTGCTGGAAACAAAGGGTCATACGGACTGCTCTCTTTCCTATTATATTCTGCCGGACAAAATCCTCATCGCCAGCGAGTCTACGGGAACCCTCAGAGGACCGGGGAGAATGCACACGGCGCCCCTTAAGAGCGTGGCGGATAGCCTCGCCTCGGCAAATCGCCTGAAAACCCTGGATATTGCTTATTTAATCATGCCTCATTACGGCATTTGTCCGCCCGAATACAGCTACCAGATCATCGACGAGTATATCGCCGAGCAGGAAAAAGAGAAGCAGCTGATCGAGAACTGCATCGCAAGAGGACTTTCACCGGAGGAAATCTTCGAGGAACACAAGAAGCGTTACTGGACAGAAGAGCGGGCGAAGGCGCAGCCCTTCAAGGC
>CAVHEY010000074.1:0-7734 GCA_963635155.1 Bacteroides stercoris | reverse complement strand
GTTTGGGAGATTACCACAAGCCCGGACGGAACCACCATGGCGTTCCTGACCCTTTCCATGGCGGAAATTTTCCACAGCTTCAATATGCGTTCCCAGAGAGGAAGCCTGTTCAGCATGAAATACATGAACAGAGCCTTGATTTGGTCCTCGATTGCCAGCCTTGCGGCGACGACCATTGTCATTTACGTGCCGTTCCTTTCGGAAGCCTTCGAATTTGAACACATCAGCTTTGAGGAATATGCAATCGCCCTGGGGCTTGCGTTCCTGGTAATGCCGATTGTTGAAATCATCAAGCTTATCCAGAGAAAGACGGCAAAATAGCTTGAAATGACAGCTTTTAATGAAAGTAAGTAAAATGAAATAATGAAAAAAAGGACAAAGGACGACAGTTTCGGCTGCCGTCTTTTGTTTTGCAAAAAAGAAAGGTGAAGAAGAAAAAGGAGGAGAAGGAAAAGTGAAAGGAATGAAAAGAATCCTGATCATGTTTATCGTTTTGGCGGTAGTCTTTACGGGGACGCCGACAGCTCTATTGCAAGGAAACGGGCTTAAGCCGGCAGGCTTCTCGGGGGTTGAAACCGCAGAGGCGGCGACATCGGCGGGAATCAGCGGCTCCTTGGAAAGTAAGAAACTGCGGGATTACGATTTAAAGTCCTCCCGGTATATGCAGATTTACTATGCCGATTACGCGGGTCCGACGCTCAGAAGCGACGGCAGCTGCACCGAGGCAAATTCGCCCATGCAGGTATATTCCATCAATACCGGAAAGGTGCAAGATCCGTTGGTATTTTGCGCAGAACACGGGGTGACCCAGAAGAACACCGCGAAGATGAACGCAAGGGAAAGAGAAGGCTCCGAAATGGCGGAGGCTTACGAAGCAGGCGGTAAGGGCTATGTCATCGACAATATTTTTCGGGTATTGTTTTACGGTCCCGTTACGAGAAGCGCCGGCGAGCTTGAGGAGCTTGGATTTCAGTCCGGAAACAAATATTACGGGCAGAATGCAGGCTCCTATACCTTTGCCGATTGGGTGGCGGCGACCCAGTGCCTCATCTGGGAGTGTCAACAGGATTTCAGAGACGAAAACTTTAACCGGAAGGCAAACGGACTTTCCTATCAGAACGGCTGGCACGGCTCGCCTACCGCCAAGATCGGTGCGGACCACTATACAAACCACATAAAGGGCACCGCAGCCATGGATATCTATAATTTTATGGCGTCCGAAATCAAAAAGAGCATGAAGTTTGACAAAAACATCGCCTCCGCCGATAAGGCAAAGCCTACCCTTATTGCAATTGACGAGAAGGCTGCTTTTCCCTACACGAAGGAACTCAGCGGAACGGCAAACGGAGGGGATCTTGAAGCCGTCGACGAAAAGGGAAAGAGGGTAGAGGGCATTTCCATCACCTTTAACAAGACCACGAAGAAATACAGCCTGACGATTGAAAAGGAAAGCCTCCTTGAAAAGACCATCGCCCTTCGACACAAAGGCGCGGCAGCATCTCGCGCAGAGCGTTATACGAAAGGAGAAAATGCCAAGTTCTACAAGCCCTATTTCTGGGGATATGCTACAAAGGGCGGAACGGTTCACACCCAAGGCTTTGTTTCGGGGCTTGAGGACCCCACGAGAGGTTATCTGAAGCTGACGAAAAAAGCGGCGGCGACAAATGCCGAAATGGGAACCTGCCAGCCCCTTGATGCAGACGTTTTCCCGATTATCCGGATGCCTATGGAAAAAGTTGACGCAAATGGGGGATTTGACGGGGATAATCACACTCCCATGGGCGACGCGAAGCTGGACGCGGTTGCTACCCTCGAAAGACAGATTGGCGGAGGCGAATGGCAGACCATTGACCGGAAGCAGTTTGACGAGCTTGGCGCAGAAATCCTCTTTTCGGATCAGCCTTTCATGGAAAAATCCGACCTGGAGCCTTACCTCACGGAGTCCGGAACGCTGACGGATTGCGACCACCCGATGACGGACAGTGAGGGCAATCTCACAGGCTATCAGCATACCGGAAGCAAGGAACCCACAAAGCGGGTCTGGGACGTGACGGTAAATTACAGAATCACGATTACGCGCCCGGACGGCAGATACATTGACCCGGACCCATACGGCGGCGTTCGGGAGTATGTCCTTAACTATCACGCCGAAACCGAGGACGCTTGCGCATATTTTTGCCACAGCGACGAGTGGAGCAGCGTGGAATATACCCTTGACTGGGGCGCTGTCACGGGAAGCGGCGGAAGGTATAAGCTAACGGGCAAATCGGCGGCAGAGGGCGGAAATCTGGAAGCGGAGCAGGAGCTTATCTGCGATCCGGAAACAGATGTAGAAGACGTGTTCCGTGGGAATCTCCTGATTATCAAGTCAGGGGAAAAGGAAAATCCATTTAAGGACTCCGCTCTCGGCGGAAGCGACATAAGCAAAAACAGCCTTTGGACAGTAAAGCTAAAGTCAAAGGGCTTTGAAAATTCCGAATATGTAAACCTTGTAAGCAGCACACCAACCAAGGGAACCGGCGGCACGAATATCTACAGGGTTTCCCGAAGTCCGGGGGTCGTGAATAACGAAGAAAATCCCATGAAAGTAGGCAGCAACGGGCAACTCTTACTTTTAGATTTGCCCTATGGCGAGTATCTTGTGACGGAAACCTCGGCAGACGACCCCATGTATGTGCGGGAGCAGTTTACAGTCGTCGTATCGGAGCATAACGGAGAGGGCGCGGGAGCAAGAGTTGCCTACGAGTCACAGGGAAAGGTGCCGCTCCGGGGAAGCTGGACGGGCTATACCCAAGGGGGAACGAACCAAGGCATCGCAGTAGCAGGAACGGGAGATCTCTATAACAATCTTTATCAGGCAAACCTGCGGGACAAGGTAAAAACAAACAGGATCAAGCTTGAAAAAAGAGACTCCGAAACGGGGAAAATCCTGCGCCTTGCAGGTACAAAGGTATTTATCCGCTACAAGGGCAATCCCGATTACACCGACGAAGAAAACCGGGAAAGATACGGCGCTCTGGGAACCGTTGCAAAGAACACTTACAACCGCTTTCTGCCAAATGCCGAGACAATAAATTCCAAAAGCGCAAACTACACCTTTGAGCTTGACGAAAACGGCTGCCTGGATATTCCCTACGAGCTTCCCTACGGCAAGTACGAGATTTACGAGTGGCTGCTTCCGGAAGGCTATTTTGTGGGAGAATACGGCGCGGAGGGCGTAGCGAAGACCCATAATTTCGGCTTCATTTCGGAGGGACAGTTCACGGTGGACGCAGATACCCGGGGCTTTAACGGCGTCGTTCCAAGCTATGCAATGAAAGACGCGGAGGGTAATCCCATCGAGTATCAGGATAAGGCAAGCTATAGTTTTGAAAACCTCACGAAGATGGTGACAAACCGCTATACCTTTACCGTAACGAAGCAGAATCTCCACACCGACGGCAATTTTTCGGAGCTTGTGACCTACGACGGAAAAACCTTTGCGGCAGACCCCGCCTACGACAAGGGGGAACACCCCTATTCGACCTATTACAAGGTGGCTGCGGTGATCAATAATGCCGTAAAGGGCAAAATCAGCCTTGAAAAAGAAGGGGAGACGCTGGCAGGCTTTAAGCAGGAGATAAAAGAGGGAAGGACGGTCTTTACGCCTGTCTACAAGATGGGAGTGAAGTTGAAAGACGCAATTTTCGGCATTTTCGCGGGGGAAGACATAAACCTTTCCGACGGTTCGGAGGGTCCTAAGATTTACGATTCGAAAACCGGCGAGGAAATTTCCATACCGAAGAAACTTTCAACCCATCTTAACCGTGCGGCGGAAACGATAAAGGCGTTTGCAGGGAAACTCCTGAATCCGAAAAGCTATACTGCGGAGGACTATGAGACGGGAGAACTTTCCCATAATTCGGGTGCCGAGCTTTGGTATATCCTTGAGCGGGAAGCCTCGGAGGGAAATGGGAAGCGGACGATCTATGTAACGCCGGAGCAAAAGGATACGGTTTATGCCTATTCCTATGAGACCGCAGACGATACCTATCGCTGCCGCTACGACGTGACGGTTACCATGCAAAATCAGGCGGGAGGAAATAACGTGACAGACCTTCGCGTAAGCAAGGTGACTTCGGCGCTAAACGGCTATGCGGCGGAAATTCCCCTTACGGAAATGACCGGCTCGGTGGGGGATCATGTGCTTGACCCGCTGGACAGCTACTTAAACCTTCCGGCAGGCAGCGCGGGAAGTTCTCTTGACCCGAACCTTGTATCGGCGCTGGAAACCTGTGGCGGGACCTATACCTATGAAGCGGAGGGGGACTACGCCCTTAATTGGGACGCAGAGATGACAGACTTTTCGGATATCGGGGCAAAACGCTTTGTGGTAAAGAACTATCACTATTACGCCCTCACGGAAGAGGACCTTACCGACGAGGAAAGAACGGTAGGGCAGAGGCAAAAACTTGTAACTCCGGGCGTTGACGCAAACGGCGACGGGGATTTTGACGATGAGGGCGATGAGGCGCCTGTCTACGAAAGGGAAGAGGTGAAAGAGACAAGGAAGAAAATCGAGTGGGAAAACGAGGGCTGGCTTCTCGTTGGAACGCCGGCAGCAGGAGACAGGGCGGTATTCAGAAAAGTTCAATTAGAGTCTCCGGAGGCAGCCGAGACGGGAGATTTCGGGGCAGAATCCGAAGCAGGTGGAGAAACAGAATTGTCAGAATCGGCAGAACCGGCAGAGCCCATCTATCAGGTTGCCGTAAAGGGCTATGATGCGGCTATCACGGAAGCAAATCCCGTTACAGAAGAAAAGGCGGGAACCGTTAAGTACACGAGCCTCGTTAGCGGAAGTGAAAGATACGTTTTCCTGACTTCGGACAGCTCGGGGAATGAAAGCTTCTCCTACCGGCTTCCCGCCGGCTATAGGGAAGTGCTGTTCACAGGAAATCCCGAAGCCGAAGCCCGTTATGTAATCGCGGAGAAGACCAACGAGGAAACGGGCATAACAAGCTATAAGACGCTGCTTGAGGACGGCGTCACATGGCTTGATTCCACCCGGGCAGGAAACTTCGAAAAAGCAGCGGTTCAGATCTACGAGGTAAAATACACCCAGGCAAAGGGAGATACCGACGGGTTTACCCTTAATTGGGACGGTTTTGCCATTGGCTCAAATGTAGATGCGGAAAGGAATGTTGCGACCACCATCATCACAAAGCCGGGCGCGGTGTCCGGTGAAGTGTTTGACGTAGGGGCAGGTTATACCTATGAAACGGCAGATGATGCGGTAACCTTTACGACGGTTCCTCTTACGGCTCCCGTTTACTTTGAATGGGCAGATGGCGTAAAGGCGGATCTGTACTACAAGGGCGGGGTTGCCTATGGGACCATCGAAATGCCCCAGTCTGCGGTGGATTCTCTTTACAAAGAGATTGTCCCGAACCTGTCCTTTCACTATACAGACGGGGACGGAAATGCGGCGGAGAAGAACCTTGACTGGTACTCTGCCCTGACTCCCGAGAACCCTGAGACGGAGTTTTCTGTGATTCAAGGGCTTCCGGAGGGCTGCCGGGTAAAGGCGACAAGGCGGGAGTCCCCGGAAACAGGCGGGGAGACTACATATCTCATCGAAATCGTCACAAATCAAAGGGAAGATAAGCCGTTGCAGCTCACCTTCGCCGACGGCTATATGATGGATATCTACTGCGGGGAAGCGGCGTCGGGGAACGGGGTCGGCATCATCGACCTGCACAGTATTTATAAGACGACCCGCTACACAAAGGGCGAGCTTGTGGACATGATTACGACAGATGATAAGGGCTACGCCGAGTCAAAGCTCCTGCCTCTTGGAACGTACATCGTAAGAGAACTAAAGGCTCCAAGGGGATCTGTAACGGGGGCGGATTCCTACGAGGCGGTGCTAAAGTACAGGAACCAGTTCACGCCGCTGATATGGAAAGGCTTTAACCTGCAAAACGAATCCTTCACGGTGGAAATCGACTTGGAAAAGGTCTTTGAAACGGCTTACGAAAGCGATGTTTACGCCGCCGCAGGGGGTGCGGTCTTTGGGCTGTATAATGCAGAAATCCTTTCGGGAGCAGGAGAATCCGGTCTAGAGGCTGTCGTCCCGAAGGAAACGCTGCTAGATGTGATTACGGTGGGTGACGACGGAAAGGCAAAAGCAAAGAGAAAGCTTCCTGCCGGCGTTTACTATATCAAAGAGCTTGCCACCCGGACAGGCTATGCCTTAAACGATATGTCGTTCTATTTTGCAGTGGGGGAAGAGGAGAAGATTACCTCTGTGCCATGTGAAATCGGCTATGACCCGGAGGGCAGGATTACGGCGGAAGACGGCGTCGCATGGAAAATCGTTCTCGATAGCTACGGCAGGGCGACCGTTACCATAGAAACCCAAAATCGCTATCCGATGCCGGGCATTACCGTGGACGGTATAGCGTACGGGCTGAATGCCGGTCTCACGGCAGAGGGCGTAAAGATAGAGGCGAAGAAAGACATTTCCAAGGCGGAAATAGCGGCGGAAGACGACGTTACGAGAACTATTATACTTCCGAACGGCAAGAATCTCGCGGTAACGGTTACGGGAAATACCTATTCCTATACCTATGAGGGCGTGACAAACACCTTCGTACCTACCGTAAGCTTTACCGGTTACGGAGCAAAGTATGAGACAAGCTTCGAAGCTCTTACAGGGGAAGACCTTCGTATAAAGAGGGACAACCTGATACTTACGGAAGCCGGGACGAATCCGAACAAGCTGCTGGCAACCGTCACCCATACTCCGGTAACAAAGACTGAAATTGTAACAGAGGAAATTCCGGCGGTGGATCGCGACGGCGACGGAATCATCGACCCGGCGGCAGGAGACCTTGTGGGGACTCCCGCGGTAACAAAAGAGGTGGGGGTTCTTGACGATGAGGGAAAGCAGACCTATACCCATACCGCTGAATTTACCTATACCGATGTGGCGGCGGCAACTGCCATCGCGGGAGAGCTTACGAGGCGAAGAGACAAGGCTTCTGCGGCGGAAAGCCCTGCGGAAGAAGCGGTTTTCATGCTCGCAGGGGATAGGGTTTCCTTTACGGCAAACAGCGGCGCAAAGGTGAGCCTCGAACTTGATGCCAACGGCATATTCAAATGGGAGATAAACGATGTAACGGCAGGGGGCATCGAAGGGGCGAACTACCCGAAAGCCACCGTTAACGGCGGGGATCAGACCTCGGAGGTTGTTTTCGTAAAATCCGTAACCCATGCAAGGCAGTCTCATTCTGCCAAGACCCTCCAAGTCAAGATAAATACCACGGACGATATTAACGCAGGCGGCATTACCAACGACGGACTGAAGCCGGGAGAGCCTTACTCGCCGCCGGTTCCGTCAACCCCTGCGACGCCGGAAATCACCCCGATTCCTTTCGATGAAGAGGAACCGGTTACGCCTGCTACACCGGATACGCCGACGGAACCTGCGAAGCCGGAAGCCCCTGAGCTACCGAAAGAAACCACGACCGAGGTTCCGAAGACCGGCGACAACCTGAACATTTATCCGTACCTGTTCCTTGCGCTTTGCGCGGGAGCGGGCGTTCTATACGGCAAAAAAACACGAAAGAGAGAAAGCTGAAAAGCTTTCCGAAAAATGGTTCTATCTCGCAATAGGGCGATTTAGATAAAAGGCTTTAAAAAAATGAAAAAATGAAAGGAGAACAAAGCCATGAAAAAATTATTTGTATTAGC
>CAVHEY010000073.1:0-7950 GCA_963635155.1 Bacteroides stercoris | reverse complement strand
CGGAATCGAGGTGCTGAAAAAGGCGCACACTGCCAATAACACGCCGTATAATCCCATAAATTTGGCAAAATCTCCTGCAAAAACCGTGTCGCTGCCGCGTCCCGCAAAGTCAAACAGCCGCGTAAGATACAGCCCGATCTGTCCAACATCGTCGATGGCAAAAATCATCCAGGAAAGGGGAATCAGCAGCATCATATAGGCGTGTCCCAAAATCCGATACTTTTCCATTATCTTTTTCAGTCCTGCCTTTTCTATCCCGATTATCGCGAAGAGGAAAAGTCCCCAAAGGGCAAAATTCAGCCCCGCGCCATGCCAGATCCCGGTCAAAAACCAGACGGCGAAAAGGTTGAAATAAACCCGTGGCAGCTTCCGGCGGTTTCCGCCCAGCGGAATGTAGACATATTCCCGAAACCAGCTTCCCAGGGTCATGTGCCATCTCCGCCAAAATTCCGTCATGCTCACGGATTCATAGGGGTGGGTAAAGTTCTCCGGCGTCTCAAAGCCCATCATTCTCCCGATTCCCGCCGCCATCAGCGAATAGCCGTAAAAATCAAAATAAAGCTCAAAGCTATAGGCGAAAATTCCCATCCAGGCCACCGGTGCTGAGATACTGTCAAATCCAATCGCCGCAATGTCGTTCCAGCAGCTGCCGATACGGTCTGCCAGAAGCATTTTCAGCCCCAGTCCCATGGTAAACTGCTTCAGCCCTTGGTCAATATCCTCGAAGCTTGCCCGCCGGCTTTGCAGCTCCCCGCGCATTTCCCGGTACTTTTCGATGGGTCCCGATATAACCTGTGGGAAAAAAGTCAGATACGCCCCGAAATCCACGAAGGACTCCGCCGCGGGTACCGTTTTTCGATACACGTCAACCAAATAGGACACGCTCCGAAAGGTGTAAAAGCTGATTCCGATGGGCATAAGCAAATTTGAATATTTGAACAGGCAAAGACAAGCCAGATTGCAGGCGATGCCAAGCCAAAGCAGGGTCTTTGACCCGCGCCCTCTATCCAAAACCTTCCCCATAAGAAAATTAAAAATAACAGAAAAAAACAGGAGAACGGCTTGCCAAGGCTGTTCCCATGTTCCGACGATATAAAAAGCCATGCTTGCCGCAAAAATCAGCGGGTTACGCCACGGGGCAGGCACGATAAAATATACAATTAAGAATATCGGTAGAAATACAAACAAAAACTGCAAACTACTGAAACTCATCTCCCCAAAATACTCCTCTTTCCCTTTACTTTTACTATACCGTGGTATTGCACCGGCTGTGTCGATTCTGCGGCATTGTATTGTTGTGCCGGTTCTGTGGCATTATGCCCGGCTATACCAATCCCGCCGATTGTCGCCTGTTTCGGCATATTTGCCACCGCCTTGCCGCCTTGCAGTCCCCCTACTCCGGCATGATATTGACGATTTCCTGTGCCTTTATCGCCGCATCGATCAGAGCTTCGCAGTCCAGCTTGCTCTCGGACTCCAAAATCCGCTCAAGCTTCGGCTTGGTTGTAGGGTGCTTCGGCAAAAATACCGTGCAGCAGTCCTCGTAAGGCTGTATCGAAGTCTCGAAAGTGCCGATTTCCTCCGCCTTTGCCATGATGTCCACCTTGTCCATGGCAATCAAAGGACGCATCACCGGCAGGCTCACGCTGGCGTCCGTCACCACCAGCGCCTCCGCGGTCTGGCTGGCAACCTGACCGAGATTTTCCCCGGTAATCAGCATTTGGCAGCCCGTATCCTTTGCGATTTTCTCGGCGATTCGCATCATAAACCTGCGGACTAATATGGTCGTTTCCTCTTCCGGACAATTCGTAACGATCGCCTCCTGTATCGGAAGCAAATTTATCACGTGCATTTTAAACCTGCCGCAATAAGCAGCGACGATTCTTGCAAGGTCTTCAACCTTTTCCTGCGCCCTTTGGCTGGTGTAGGGATAGGAATGGAAATGCACCGCTTCGATCATCATGCCCCGCTTTGCCATCATCCATGTTGCCACCGGGCTGTCAATTCCCCCGGAAAGCAGGGTAAGCCCCTTTCCGTTGGTTCCAAGGGGCAGTCCCCCGAAGCCCGGAATCTTGCCCTCGTATATATAGGAACGGTCGTGGCGCACATCTACATGAAGCAGCACATCGGGCTGATGCACGTCCACCTTGAGAACCTTGCAGCCGATGAGAACCTTCGCCCCGATGATCCTGCCGATTTCCGGTGATTTTACGGGAAAATTCTTGTCCGCCCGCTTCGCCTCAACCTTGAAGGTCGAAACTCCCCTTTCGGAAATCAGATTTTTCATGTATGTTACGGCTTCCTCGCCGATGGCATCAAGGTCAGAGGGTGCCTCCACCGCTTTGCTGATGGACGCCACCCCGAAGACCTTGGATATTTCCTTTATGATTGCGTCGATGGGAAGCGACCTGTCCGCTCTTACGAAAATCAGCCCCTCGCTGCGCCTTACGTCCACGCCCTTGAACGCTTTTATGTTGTTTTTGATTCGGTCCACCAACATTCGCTCAAAATAGGGTTTGTTCATTCCTTTCAGGGCAACCTCGCCGCATCTTACGATTAAAATGTTTTGTTCGTTCATTGTTTTTCCTTTCTGAATTACCCTAACGAAAGCTTCCCAGCCTCCGGAAGCGGGTAACCGCCGCCTTTACCTTTTCGAAGGTGTATTCCATTTCTTCTTTCGTGTTAAATTCGCTGAAGCTGAACCGAATCGCTCCCTCAATTTCCTTTGGAGAAAGCCCCATGGCGTTTAAAACGTGAGAGCCCTTCGCAGAGGAATGGTTCGACGCGCAGGCAGAGCCTGTGGAAACAAAGATTCCATCCTGCTCCAAGGTGTGCAGCAGCACCTCGCCTCTGGTTCCCAAAAACGAAAGATTCAGCACCGATGGGCAAGCGGTCTCGTCCTCAGGACTGTTTACGGCAATATCGCCGATTCCCTCCCGTATAAGGGAAAGGAGATACTCCCTCGCTTCTCGCATAGCAGCCACCCTCTTTTCGAAGCGGGAATCCGCAATTTCGCAGGCCTTTCCAAAGCCCATGATCCCCGGCGTGTTTTCCGTGCCGGAGCGCATATGCCTTTCCTGACCGCCCCCCAGCATAAAGGGCGGAAGGTTACGCCCTTTTTTCGCGTAAAGCATACCCATGCCCTTTGGTCCGTGTATCTTATGGGCGCTTGCCGAAAGAAAGTCAACGCCTCGATATTCCTTTTCCACATTCACCGAAATCTTTCCCAGTGCCTGAACTCCGTCGCAGTGAAGCCAAATGTCCGTGCCGTGTTTGCGGTTATATTCCTCTTTCAGCGCGGCGATTTGACCTATGGGCATGATGGTTCCGGTCTCGTTGTTGACCCCCATGACGGAAATCAAAATCGTCTCTTCGTCTATGGCGTTTTGAAGCTGCGCAAAGTCCAGCCTGCAAAGCCTGTCCACGCCGATGTATTCCACCTTGTAGCCCATGGCTTCCAGCTTTTTCGCCGGCTCCAGAATCGCCGGATGCTCCACCGCAGAAACGATGATCTTGTTGCCCCGCCGCTTTTTCGCCTCGGCTGCCCCCATGAGAACCGTATTGTCCGATTCCGTTCCGCAGGAGGTAAAGTAAATTTCCTCTTCTTTGGCACCGATAAATTTTGCAAGGGAGCGACGGGCGGATCTGACCTCTTTTTCCGCCGCAAGTCCGAGGGAATGGAGAGACGAGGGGTTTCCGAAGTTATTCTTCATCGCCTCTGTCATCGCAGAGGTGACCTCGTCGTACTGCCTTGTGGTGGCGCTGTTATCCAAATATACTAACATAGTTCTTCCTCTTCCTCATTTCTTCCGGTAAAAATATTCATCCACTTCTTCGAGAAGTAGCGGTAATAGCAAATGATGATCTTGATTACGTCCGCAATCGCAACCACTGCCATCGCCCAGTGCAGCGGCAGATCCAGCGCCAGCACGCTTATATAGGCAAGGGGAACCTGCATACCGATGTTAAAGGACACGTCCACATACATACAGAACATGGTGTCTCCGCCGGGTCTGAATATGGCACAAATCATCATGTAGGAAAGCATTTTCGGTGTCATGGCGATGGCGTACACCAACAGGGCTTTCATCAGCATATCCGTGGTTTCCGGCGAAAAGTTATAAATGTCGGCAATGGGCTGCCGAAGAACGATGATTACAAGCGTCATCACCACATTCAAAACCCAAGTTATTTTCAAAATATTGCGGCTATATTGGTAGGTAAGCTTCTTTTTGCCCTGCCCCAGCACTTCTCCCAGAAGCACCGCAGAGGCGTTCCCCAGTCCGAAGTATATGGTCTGGAAAAAGTCCGTCACCGTCATGGCGACCTGAGAAACCGCAAAGGCTGCGGCACTTATCTTTCCGTATGCCGCAAATATGCAGGATACGGAAACCGCCCAGAGTCCCTCGGTTACAATGACCGGAATCGCCGTTTTCATAACGTTTATAAAAAGTTCCCGGGAGTATGAGGTAAGTTCCCTTATCGTCGCCTTCAGCGGATATTCCTTTCTGAGATACACCGAAAGGTGCATGGCGATGCACTCCGCGATTCTTGCGATCAGCGTTGCAATGGCGGCACCCTCGACCCCAAGTTCCGGAAATCCGAATTTTCCGTAAATGAGGAGGTAGTTAAAAATCACGTTGGTAAGGATCGCTCCCGCGTTTATTATGGTCGGGACCTTTACATCTTGTATCGCCCTGGAATTGTAGGAAATTACAAAGGTCAGTCCCGCAAATAGATAGGAAAAGCACGCAATGTGCAGATATTTCGTTCCGAGTTCCACCACCTCCGGCTCATCGGAAAAAAGGCTGATGAGGAAAGGCGCCGAAAAATATACAAATGTGATTGCCGGAATTGCCAAAACAAGGCAAACCGTATAGTCGATGCCGATGATCTTTCGAAGGCTCGCCACATCTCGGATTCCCCAGTACTGCACCGCATGAACCGCAGCGCCGCTGAAAACCCCGAAAAGCACCACACCGAAGATAAAATACACCTGATTTGCCGCTCCTACCGCCGCAAGGGCGTTTTCTCCCACCTTGCCTACCATTATGGTATCCGCCAGGTTCAGGGTTACGGCTATCACCTGCTGAATCACCATTGGGATTCCGACGATGGTGAGTTTTTTATAAAATTGTTTGTTAATTGCGTTTAAGTTGTTTAAGCTTTCACCCTTCATTTTCACCTCATGCGTTAAAGAAAAACGCCTCGATAAAATTTTACTCAATCATTTACTCAATAAAATCAAAATATGGAGGCAGAAAATCTGCCCCCAAAATGTCTATAACTGTCTGTCCCGTCGCTACGCTACTTTGCGTAGTCGATGGCTCTGGTCTCTCTGACCACATTAACCTTGATCTGACCCGGATATTCCAGCTCAGACTCGATTTTCTTTGAAATCTCTCTGGCAAGGAATACGATTTCCTCATCGTTGACCTCTTCCGGCTTCGCAATGATTCTGATTTCTCTTCCTGCCTGAATCGCAAAGGATTTTTCCACTCCCGGCGTTGTGTTTGCAATTTCTTCCAGCTTTTCAAGTCTCTTGACATAAGCGTCCAGAGTCTCTCTTCTTGCACCCGGTCTTGCCGCCGAAAGGGCGTCCGCTGCGGCGATAAGAACGGCTTCCATGTTCTTCGGCTCGTAATCGCCGTGGTGAGCCGCCATACCGTTGATAACCGCTTCCGATTCCTTGTACTTACGCAGGATTTCGATGCCGATATCCACGTGGGTACCCTCGTATTCGTGGTCAAGGGCTTTGCCGATATCGTGGAGAAGCCCGGCACGTTTTGCGAGTTTTACGTCAAGTCCCAGCTCGCCTGCCATGAGTCCCGCAAGGTGCGCAACCTCAATGGAATGTTTCAGCACATTCTGCCCGTAAGACGTTCTGTATTTGAGCCTTCCGAGGATTTTAACAAGTTCCGGGTGAAGATTGTGGATACCCACTTCAAAGGTCGCCTGTTCACCCTCTTCTTTGATAATTGCGTTGACTTCCTTTGTGGCTTTTTCAACCATTTCCTCGATTCTGGCAGGATGGATACGTCCGTCGACAATGAGTTTTTCCAGCGCCACTCTGGCGATTTCTCTCCGAACCGGATCAAACCCCGACAGGATAACCGCTTCCGGCGTGTCGTCGATAATTAAATCCACTCCGGTAAGGGTCTCGATAGCCCTGATGTTTCTTCCCTCACGACCGATGATTCTTCCTTTCATCTCGTCGTTTGGTAGCGATACCACGGAAACCGTGCTTTCTGCCACATGGTCTGCGGCGCATCTTTGAATGGCGTTGGTAATGATGTACTTTGCTTTTTTGTCCGCTTCTTCTTTGGCTTTGCTTTCGATTTCCTTGATCATAATCGAAGCCTCGTGTCTTACTTCTTTTTCTGTGTTGGCAAGAAGGATCGACTTCGCTTCGTCCACGGTGTACCCTGAAATTCTTTCCAGTTCTTCCGTTTGTTTGGCAATCACGCCGTCAAGGTCTTTTTGTTTGTCTATCAACGATTGTTCTTTTTTTGTAATGCTTTCTTCTTTTTTTTCGATATTTTCAATCTTTTTGTCAAGTGACTCTTCTTTTTGAATCAGCCTGTGTTCGGAACGCTGAATTTCCGCACGTCTTTCTCTGGCGTCCTTTTCCGCTTCGTTTCTGAGTCTGTGCGCTTCTTCCTTTGCTTCCAAAATGGCTTCTTTTTTCATGCTTTCGGATTTATTTTCTGCGTCTAATATCAGGTTTCTGGCTTTGGTCTCGGCGTTGCCGATGGCCTTTTCTCCAACATTTTTACGATATATATATCCGATTAACGCGCCTATCGCAAGAGCGACAACCGCGACTAAAATTTTAATGATTATTTCCGTCACTTTAGCACCTCCTTTTCTTTCCAATATTCTGTCTATATTTCCGTCGTTTTTATAATAAAAAAATGCATTACATAATTAAAACTTGATATATCCATACAATATATATTATAATGTTTAAATGGACGAAATGTCAAGGTACAGAAAGGCAAGAAATGAACAAAATTTTTAATCCTCTAAAAAGCGCAGACAAATTTATATTACTTACGGTGGCACTGCTTGGAATTTTGAGTTTGGTTATGCTGGAAAGCACCGTCTACGACGACGGGCTTGTAATCTTCAGCAAGGCGGGAAGACCCGTGTGGATTCAAGGAGTGGCATACATTTTGGGTTTTTTGACCTTATTGTTTATCCAGCAGTTTGACTACAGATTTTTCAGCGGACTGGAAAAATATCTGTATATCGCTTCCATTCTCATCTTACTGATGGTCTATATCCCCGGTCTGGGCGTCACGAAATACGGCTCCCGGGCTTGGATAAACCTTGGGGTAACCACGCTGCAGCCCTCCGAATTTGTGAAAATTCTTTTCGTGCTGCTGATGGCAGGCTATCTTTCGGAGCACCGGGAAGATTTGCGTTCCTTCGTCGGGGTAATCAAGGCGGTGCTTTACGCCGCGCCGATTATCCTCATCGTGCTGAAAGAAGACCTGGGAAGCGCTCTCGTATACATGGTAATGTGGATTTTCATGGTGTTTTTTGCGGGAATCGACTACAAGATCTTCCTCAAATCGGCGCTGTTATGTCTTGCCGCAATCCCGGTAATCTACAATTTTCTGGACGATTATCAAAAGGAGCGAATCGAAGCGTTCCTTCATCCGGAAAACTTGAGTCTTTCCGGCAACTACCAGGTTTGGCAGTCAAAGGTTGCCATCGGTTCGGGAGGACTTACCGGAAAGGGACTTTTTCAAGGCACACAAAAAGGGCTGGACTTTATACCGGTCCAGCAGTCAGACTTCATTTTTTCCGTTATTGCGGAGGAACTTGGATTCATCGGAGGCGCCGCGGTGATCTTGCTGTACGCCTTTCTGTTCATAAGATTTACAAAGATAATCAGAGATTCCGTAGATTTATACGGCGCCCTTATCGTAATCGGTTTCACCG
>CAVHEY010000072.1:0-7957 GCA_963635155.1 Bacteroides stercoris | reverse complement strand
TTGCCTTTTCGATTGCCAGTCTTAATGTTGCATTGTACTCAGGATCTCCCCCCGCCTTCGCTGCTACCGTGATGGCTCTTGCGTATTTTGTGAACATTGCGGCTCTCTTAGAGTCCTGCGCGGCCTTTCTGCCTGCGATTGTACCGTGTCTTCCCATGGAGACACCTCCTAACCTCTTTGATTTTGTCTTGTAACCAAGACATTATACCACTGTTTGAGACGGGTTTCAAGAGGTTTGTTTTTCGCTTTCGAAGCTTTCGAGGTTTCCGCTTTCCAAATTCTTGTGGGCGGTTGCCATCATCAGCTTGATTCTGTTCAGCTGGTTCACATTGCTTGCACCCGGATCGTAGTCGATGGCGACGATGTTTGCGCTTGGAAAGCGCTCGCGGATCGCCTTCATCATGCCCTTGCCGGTAACATGGTTCGGCAGGCAGGCAAAGGGCTGCAAACAAGCGATATTCGGCACGCCGTCCTTTATCAGCTCAATCATTTCTCCGGTAAGAAGCCAGCCCTCGCCGCATTGATTTCCGGTAGATGCGATGGTGGACGCCTCCTGGGCGGTTTTTTCGATATACCCCGGTTCCGTAAAGCGTTTGCTTTCTCTGAGCGCCTTTCGCATAGGTTTTCTGAACCATTCCACCAGAGCGATTCCCGCCTGATTCAGCTTGTATTGCTTATATGAGCCGGAAAGCTTTTCGTAGTTGAACTTTTTGCTGTACATTCCGTAGAGGAAGAAGTCGATCAAATCCAGTACCACCGCTTCGCCGCCTTCTTTTTCGATGATGTCCACGATGTTATTGTTGGCGTCCGGGTGGTATTTTACCAGAATTTCCCCTACGACCCCGACTTTCGGCTTGCGGATATTTCGAAGGGGCAGATTGTCGTATTCCGCCACGATTTTCGGAATAAGCCGCTTATAGGTACTCATCTTTGCGTCCTTACAGTTTTGGAAAATCTCCGCCTCGTATTTTTTCATAATCGCCTCGGCGGAACCTTTCACCTGTTCATAAGGCCTCGTGGCGTAGATAAGCCTCTGGAAAAGATCTCCGTAAACCGCCGCCATCACAAGGCGTCTTGCCATGTCCGCGTCGATTTTGAAGCCCGGATTTGCTTCCAGCCCCACCATATTGAAGGAGACCACCGGGATCTGCTCCATATGCAGGTCTTTCAGGGCTTTTCTGAGAAGCGCGATATAGTTGCTGGCCCGGCAGCCGCCTCCTGTCTGGGACATTACCAGCGCCGTCCTGTCCAGGTCATAGTCCCCGGATTTCAGTGCGCTTATCATCTTGCCCAATGTCACCAGAGTCGGATAGCAGGCATCGTTATTTACATATTTCAGTCCCTCGTCGATGGCGTGTTTATCCACCGTCGGAATAACCACCGCGTTGTAGCCGCTTTCTCTCAGCGCCACCTCCAGATATTGGAAGTGAATCGGAGACATCTGGGGTACGAGAAGGGTATAGTTCTTACGCATTTCCTTGGTGAAAAGCTTTCTTTCAAAGGCTTTTCGGGAATGCTTTGCTTTTATGCCGTTCTTATCCCGCTCTTCCATAGCCGCTTTGAGGGAACGGATTCTGATCCTGATCGCTCCCAGATTGTTGCCCTCGTCGATTTTGAGAACCGTGTAAAGTTTATTGGAATTTTCCAGGATTTCTTCCACCTCGTCCGTGGTAACCGCGTCAACGCCGCAGCCGAAGGAATTGAGCTGCACCAGCTCCACCCCGTCGACTCTTCCCGCAAAGTCAGCCGCCTTGTAAAGCCGCGAATGGTAAACCCACTGATCCAAAACCCGGATAGGTCTTGGAAGATCTCCCATGTTGCAGACCGAATCCTCGGAAAGCACCACCATGTCAAAAGATGTGATCATCTTGTTGATGCCGTGGTTGATCTCCGTGTCCAGGTGATAAGGTCTTCCTGCGAGAATGATGGCTTTCTTGCCGTATTTTTTTGCAAATGCAAGGGCTTTTTCTCCCTCCTTTTGCACGTCTTTCTTAAAGGCAAGCTGCTCCTCTCTTGCGGCGCGAATCGCCTTTTCGATTTCGCCCCGGGACACCCCTTTTTCTTTCAGGATCTCGTACATACGCTTTGCCAGACGCTTGTCGTTGTCATAAGGAACAAAGGGGTGAGAAAATTCCACGCCCTTTTCCTCGAACAAATCCCTCATATTGTTTGCGATTACTTCCGGATAGGTGGCGACAATCGGGCAGTTGTAATGGTTTTGGGCTTTCGCATCTTCCATCTGCTCATAATTTATGCAAGGATAAAAGATCCACTTTTCTCCCATTTCCACCAGGGTTTTGATGTGCCCGTGAACCAGCTTCGCCGGGTAGCATGCCGTATCCGAGGAAATGCTGTCGATTCCCTTTTCGTAAAGCTCCTTTGTGGACATCGGGGAAAGCACGACCCTGTAGCCAAGCTCTGTGAAAAAGGTAAACCAGAACGGGTAGTCCTCATACATATTCAGAACCCTTGGCAGTGCAACGCTTCCACGGCTTGCTTTCTCTTCCGAAAGAGGCTCGTAGCCAAACAGTCTTTTTAATTTGTATTCATAAAGGTCAGGCAGCGCGCTTGCGGCGGATTTCTTGCCGCTTCCCTTTTCGCAGCGATTGCCCGTTATGTATCTTTCGTTGTCGCTGAATTTTGTGACGGTGAGCATACAGCGGTTTTCACAGCCGTTGCATCTGGTGTTGCTGCTTCCGGCGCTGAAATTTTCCACTTCTGCAGGAGAAACGATGGAGGATTTGTGACCCTCCTCCCATTCGTTCTTTGAGTTCAGCGCGCAGCCGTAAGCCCCCATGATTCCTGCGATGTCCGGTCTTACGACTTCCTTGCCCAGAACCTTTTCGATTGCCCGGAGAACGGATTCATTGAGGAAGGTTCCGCCTTGTACGACGATTTTTTCTCCGGCTTCATCGGGATTTCTCAGCTTAATAACTTTGTATAAGGCGTTTTTGATGACGGAATAGGAAAGCCCCGCGGCGATATCCCCGATGCTTGCCCCTTCCTTTTGCGCCTGTTTTACCATGGAGTTCATGAATACGGTGCATCTTGTGCCAAGGTCTACGGGGTTCTGAGAAAGCAGCCCCACCCTTGCGAACTCCTCCACCGGCATATTTACCGATTTGGCGTAGGTTTCGATGAAGGAACCGCAGCCCGAAGAGCAGGCTTCGTTGAGCATGATGCTGTAAATGGCGTGGTCTTTGATTTTCATGCACTTCATGTCCTGACCGCCGATGTCCAGAATGAAATCAACCCCCGGCAGAAATTCCTCCGCCGCCTTGTAGTGCGCCATGGTCTCAATGATTCCGTAATCTGCCTTGAAACCGGCTTGGATCAGTCCCTCGCCGTACCCGGTCACCGTGGTATTTGCAATATATGCCTTTTTAGGAAGCTTTTCATAAAGCTCCTTAAGCATGATTTTCGTGGTTTCGATAGGATTGCCCTCGTTACTCTTGTAGAAGGAGTACAGAAGATTTTTGTCGCCGTCGATAAGCGCCGCCTTTGTGGTGGTGGAGCCGGCGTCGATGCCTAAGAAAAGCGGACCCTCGCACGCGCCGATTTCTCTGCGGCGGATCTTCGCCCTTGCGTGTCTTTCCCGGAAAGCCTCGTACTCCGCTTCGTCGGCAAACAGCGGCTCCACGTGCTTTGTGGAAAGCCCCGCCTGAGACTCCGCGCTGTTCACCCTGTTCAGAAGCTCCCTGAGAGAGAACTCCGCCTCCTCGTCTGCCATATAGGCCGCGCCGATGGCAACAAAATATTTTGAATTTTCCGGAAAGATCACTTCCTCCGGTGTAAGTGCAAGGGTTTCTGCGAATCTTTTTCTAAGCTCGGAAAGATAGGTCAGCGGACCGCCGAGAAAGGCGACATTTCCCTTTATCTTGTGTCCGCAGGCAAGACCGCTTATGGTCTGATTTACCACCGCCTGAAAGATGGATGCTGCCAGATTTTCGATAGGCGCCCCCTCGTTTATGAGAGGCTGGATATCCGTCTTTGCGAAAACGCCGCAGCGCGCCGCGATTGGGTAGATTAACTTGTAGTTCTTCGCCGCCTCGTTAAGCCCCGAAGCGTCTGTATTTAAAAGAATTGCCATTTGGTCGATGAAAGCTCCGGTACCGCCGGCGCAGGTTCCGTTCATTCGCTGTTCTACCGTATTTCCAAAATAGGTAATCTTTGCGTCCTCGCCGCCAAGCTCGATGACCACATCGGTCTCCGGTATGAGTCTTTGCACCGCAAGGGAGCAGGTAACCACCTCCTGCTCGAATTTTGCGCCGATTTTGTCCGCAAGGGAAAGACCCCCGGAGCCTGTGATGACAGGGCGTATCCCGATATCGCCTTTTTCTGCCAAGAGCTCTTCCAAAAGCTCGCTGACCTTGCTGAAAACGCTGGACATATGCCGTTCGTACCTGCGATAAACGATTTCTCCTTTTTCGTCGATTAAAACTAATTTTACCGTTGTTGAGCCAACATCAATTCCCAATCTCATATTCTGCCACTTCCTTGTCAGTATGTCATATCATGTATAGATAAATATACTTTTTGACACCTTAATTTTAACACTAAAGGGCGTTAAATCTCTGCTAAATATTTTGTAGAAACTACAAGAACAGCCGCTTTCGCGGCTGAATATTTACAAATTTTCGATTTCCTTTTTGTATAAGTGGCGCAGCATAATCGCGCTGTAGGCAAGACCCAAAATTTCCGCAAGCGGAAAAGATGCCCAGGAAAGGGTTACTCCGCCGATTCGGATCAGGATATAGGCCAGCGGAAGTATGCCGATGAGCTGTCTTATGAGGGAGCAGAAAAGGCTGTAGATGCCGTGCCCCGTTCCTTGGAAAAGGGTTCCGGTGATGATGCCGAATGCCGCAGGAATGAAGCAAATGCTTATGATTCTCAGCGCCGGCACGCCGATTCTGAGCATCTCCTCCGAGGCTTTGAACATCTGAAGAAGCTGGGTTGGTAACAGCTGGAACAGCAAGGTTCCCAGCGCCATTACCACTAAGGCAACCTTCAGCGCTTCTTTGTAGGCTTCCATCAGTCTCGCCTTGTCTCTTGCGCCGTAGTTGTAGCCGATAATCGGCATCGCGCCTTGGTTCAGCCCGAACACAGGCATGAACACGAAGGACTGGATCTTGAAGTACACTCCCAGTACCGCCACCGCCGTTGTGGAAAAATCCACCAGAATCTTGTTATAGAAAATGATCATTGCCGAACCGATGGACTGCATTACGATGGAGGGCAAACCTACTTTATATATGTCCGCGACGATTTTCCAATCCACCTTGAAGCCCCGTATCGTCAGGGTTACCAAGTGGTCGCCCTTGAAGGTGATGATTGCGCCGACGGTCATTCCGCAAAGCTGTCCGATTACCGTGGCGATGGCAGCTCCCGCTACGCCCATTTCCGGCGCACCCAGAAGCCCGAAGATCAGTATCGGGTCTAAGATCACATTGACTACCGCCCCCGTAAGGCTGCAAATCATCGGACCCACCATATTGCCCGTGGCTTGCAGGATTTTTTCAAATACCACCTGAACGTTGAGGAAAAGAGAACCGATACACACGATCGCCATGTATTTTACCGCTTCGTCGTATATGTAGGTGCCCTTGTCCGCATAGCTGGAAACGAATACCCCCGTAAAGAAAACGCCGATTATCAAAAATACCAGATAGTTCAGCACCCCGATTCTAAGACCGGTGCTTGCCGCCTGATCGGCTTCCGCCTGTTTCTTTGCCCCCAGCTTTCTTGCAATGAGGGAGTTTATCCCTACCCCGCTGCCTACGGAAAGGGCGATAATCAGCATTTGAATCGGATTTACGATGGAAACCGCCGTAAGGGCGTCCTCGCTTATCTGGGCGACGAAAATGCTGTCTACTACGTTATACATTGCGGATATGGTCATGGACAAAATCGCAGGCCATGCCATATTCAGCAATAATTTTTTTATGGGCATGACTCCCATCTTGTTTATTCGCTCTTTTTCTTCCATTTCGCTTAATTTTTCTCTTTCTTCCATCTGTACCTCTTTCTTTTCCTTCTGCTTTTTTTATTTTCTCCTTAAATAACAAAAAAATATTATATAACAGCAGGTTTACAAATTCAAGATTTATGATATGATATTCCTTGTGAAGTTTTGGTGATATGCCGAAGCTTGCATTTTTATTTGGAAAGGATCATTTATGGCTACAAGATTGGAAGAAATAGAAGCAAGAAGAATTTTCGGGGTGATTTCCCACCCGGACGCAGGTAAGACAACCCTGACGGAAAAGCTGCTTTTGCACGGCGGCGCAATCCGCGAAGCAGGCACCGTAAAGGCTAGGAGAAACAGCAAATTCGCCACCTCCGACTGGATGGAGATCGAAAAGCAGAGAGGGATTTCCGTCACCTCCTCCGTCATGCAGTTTGAATACGCAGGCAAGAAAATCTCCATTATGGATACCCCCGGTCACAACGATTTCGGCGAGGACACCTATCGGATTCTGACCTCGGTGGACAGCGCGGTTATGGTTATTGACGGTGCAAAGGGTATCGAAGCCCAGACGAAAAAGCTTTTCAAGGTCTGCTCCATGCGGGGCATTCCGATTTTTACATTTGTAAATAAGCTCGATCGGGAAGCGAAGGAGCCCTTTGACCTGATACAAGAGCTGGAAGATGTGCTGGGGCTTCCGTCGGTGCCTGTGACATGGCCTATTGGCAGCGGCATGAATTTTGAGGGAATCTACGATTTACTCAAAAACGAGGTTCACCTCTATAAGGCGGGGAAGCAGACGAAGACGATTTCCCTCGGTGATGAGGGCGTCTTCGGGTCGGAGCTGGAAGAGGAGGTCGCAGGCTATAACCTGTCGGCACTGCGGGACGAAATCGAGCTTATCCAAGGAGCGGGAAACGAGTTTGACGAGGCGCTTATCGCAAAGGGCAAGCTCTCCCCTGTTTTCTTCGGTTCGGCGCTGGCAGACTTCGGGACGATACCGTTTCTGGAACACTTTCTTGCTATGTCCCCGGCTCCCGGTCCTCGCAAGACGCTGGAGGGCGAAGTTAAGCCTACCGATGATTTTTTCAGCGGCTTCATCTTCAAGATACAGGCAAATATGAACCCGGCGCACAGGGATAGGCTCGCCTTTCTCAGGGTCTGCTCCGGAACCTTTGAGCGGGGCATGAGCGTCCGTCTTTCCAGAACCGGAAAGGAAATGAAGCTGGCTCAGTCCACCATGCTCATGGCAAACGAGCGGGAAACCGTGGATACCGCCATTGCCGGAGATATCATCGGGATTTACGACACGGGAAATTACCAGATCGGTGATACCCTGACGACTACGAAGGAGCCGCTGTTTTTCGAGCCCCTTCCGACCTTCCCGCCGGAGCTTTTCTGTCTTGTAATGCCAAAGGACACCATGAAGGCGAAGCAGTTCCAAAAGGGCGTTGACCAGCTGGCTCAGGAAGGCGCGGTTCAGGTCTACAGGAATCAGTACAACGAGGTGGTTATCGGCGCCGTAGGGCAGCTCCAGTTCGAGGTATTTGAATATCGCCTTAAGAACGAATACAACGCGGCGGTTCGCATGGATCGCCTTGATTTCAGCATCGCAAGGTGGCTGGATACCGATGATCTGGATGCCGTAAAAAATGTCCTGGATTCGCGGCAGATGCTGGTCTTCGACCACTTCAAGCGTCCGATCATCTTGTTCGCAAACCAGTTCACCCTGCAATATTTCACCGAAAAGCACCCTAAAATAAAGCTGGTGGAAGCACTGGATGTGCGGAATCAGTATTGAGAGTTCCTCACTTCCACAGGGAAGTTCAGAGAATAGAAAAGGGGCGTGGTCTGCATGACCGGCAGACTGCGCCCTGTATGGTTTATCATATAAGTTAAATTTCACAGCTTAAGCTAAATTAAGCTAAAGCTCCGCTACTTCGCTCAGGCTTAGCCCTGTGTTCTTTGCGATTACGTCAAGCGGGATTCCGG
>CAVHEY010000071.1:0-8037 GCA_963635155.1 Bacteroides stercoris | reverse complement strand
ACGATTCTCGAACGCAAGTACATCAGCCGGGAGAAAAAGACTCTGGTGCCAACGGACTTGGGATTCGTGGTGACGGGGCTGATGGAGCAGTATTTCAAGGAGATCGTGGACGCAGGATTTACCGCGGATATGGAAGATAAGCTGGACGATGTGGAAGCCAAGGACACGGACTGGAAAAAGATCATCAGGGACTTCTACGGACCTTTCAAAGAGGAACTGGATATTGCGGACAAGGAAATCGAGAAGGTGGAGATGCCGGAAAGAATCACCGATGAGGTTTGCGAAAAATGCGGCAAGCCGATGGCGATCAAAACCGGAAGATTCGGAGAATTTCTCGCCTGCACCGGCTATCCGGCATGCAAGAACACCAAGCCCATCGTAAAATCCATCGGCGTAAAATGTCCGGACTGCGGCAGAGATATCGTAGCAAAGAGAGGAAAATCCGGCAAGATTTTCTATGGGTGCAGCGGATATCCCGAATGTACAAGAGCCTACTGGTATAAGCCGACAAACAAAAAATGCCCGGAATGCGGCGAACTTTTACTGGAAAAACACACAAAAACCACGAAATACGCATGTTCAAATGCTAAATGTGGATATAAAGAGTAATATGGGAGGTAAGCAGATGATAGAATTTCATGCAACCACGATTTGCGCGGTAAGACGCAGCCCCGACGATATCTGTATCGGCGGCGACGGACAGGTCACCATGGGGGAACACACCATCATGAAAAACGGCGCAAAAAAAGTGAGAAAAATATATAAGAATACGGTGGTAACAGGCTTTGCAGGCTCCGTTGCGGACGCCTTCGCCCTTACGGACAAATTTGAAAAAAAGCTGGACGAACATTCCGGCAACCTGAAGCGGGCGGCGGTGGATCTGGCGCAGATCTGGCGCTCCGACAAGGGAATGAGAAGTCTCGAAGCCCTGATGATCGTAGCAGACAGAGAAAATATGCTGGTTATTTCCGGAAACGGAGAAGTCATCGAGCCTGACCAGGATTTCGTGGCAATCGGTTCCGGGGGCAACTTCGCCTATTCCGCGGCAAACGCTTTGTTTAACAACACGGATATGGACGCGGAGTCCATCGTGCGGGAGTCGCTTAAAATCGCAAGCTCCATCTGCGTTTACACAAACAGCAATATCTCGATTGAAAAGTTATAAGGGGGATAAAAAATGGCAAGTAAATTATATAGTATGACTCCCAAGGAAATCGTCAGCGAGCTTGATAAATATATTATCGGGCAGAACGAAGCGAAGAAGTCGGTGGCAATCGCCCTGAGAAACAGATACAGAAGAAGCCTGCTTTCCGAGGAAATGCGGGAAGAAATCACGCCGAAAAATATCCTGATGATGGGACCGACGGGCTGCGGCAAAACCGAAATCGCAAGGAGACTGGCAAAGCTCATGGACGCACCTTTTGTAAAGGTTGAGGCAACGAAATTTACCGAAGTGGGCTATGTGGGAAGAGATGTAGACTCCATGGTAAGAGATTTGGTGGAAGCCTCCATGAGGGTAACCAAACAGAGCAAGCTGGAAGAAAAATATTCGGTGGCTGATAAGATCGTAGAGGAAAAGCTGGTAGAAGCCATCATTCCGGGAAAGAACAAGAAAAAACCGGGGCAGCCGAAGAATCCCTTTGATTTCATCATGAACAGCGGCGGCTACACCAGCCAGAAACAGCAGTACCTCGACAGTCAGGCGGCGAAAGAAGAGTCCCAGCCGGAGGACAACAGCGTGGAAATGGCGCGGCAGCAGGTCAGAGAGCAGCTCAGACAGGGGCTTTTAGAGGAGCAGTATGTGGAAATCGAAGTGACGGACGCTCCGAAGGGAAATCAGCTTGACATGAGCAACGAGGGCATGAGCATCGCCATCGGAAACATTTTCGGGGACATGATGCCGGAGAGAACCAAGAAAAAGAACTGTAAGGTGAAGGACGCCAGAAAGATCCTTCGGGAGCAGGAGGCGCAGAAGCTCATCGACATGGATCTGGTGACGGACGAAGCTATTGCCAACGCCGAGCAGAACGGCATCATCTTTATCGACGAAATCGACAAGATCGCTTCCGGTTCCAGAATGACTTCCGGAGCGGACGTTTCCAGAGAAGGCGTGCAGAGAGATATTTTGCCCATCGTAGAGGGCAGTGTTATCAACACAAAATACGGTCCGGTTCGCACGGATCATATTCTGTTCATCGGCGCCGGCGCTTTCCATATCGCAAAGCCCACGGATCTCATTCCGGAGCTTCAGGGGCGTTTCCCGATTCGGGTGACTCTGGACAGCCTTACGAAGGAAGATTTCGTTGAAATCCTGACAAAGCCTGAAAACGCTTTGATCAAGCAGCACAAGGCGCTGCTGGAAACAGAGGGTATCGAAGTGGAATTTACGGAGGACGCCATCGATCAGATTGCGACGATTTCCTATGTGATGAACGAGCAGACGGAAAATATCGGCGCAAGACGGCTTCACACGGTGCTGGAAAAGCTTCTCGAAGATATTTCTTTCAACATTCCTGAAATGGAAGAAGAAAAAATCGTCATCGACAGGAAATATGTTGAGGACAAATTTCAAGAAACGATTCACGCAGAAGATCTGGATAAATATATTTTATAACCGCATAAGACACAAGACCCAAGCCTCGCGCTTGGGTCGAGGTTTAAGAATAGAAATACGAAAACGAAAACGGGACGACAGGGACTATGGGAAAAGAATTTTTAGAAAAGATAAGACGGCTTAACTGGGTTCTTTGCGAAAGCACCACGGGAAAGCTTTCCTACGGCGAGCTTTGCGGCAACCTCAGCGAAATCGTAAACGCAAATTTTTATGTCTTTGACAGAAACGGCATTGTGCTGGGGGCGGCATACACGAAGGCCTCCGACACTTCCACCTTTGAGGAAGCGCCGGGAGTGGAAAAAATACCCGAAAGCGATAATTTGAATATGCTGAGAATCAAGGATACCTATGCCAATATGATCGGGGACAGGCTGAAATCCATGTTCGGCGAAAATTATAAGATGACGGACAAATACCATACGCTGGTGCCATCGGTTTGCGGCGGCGGGCGCATGGGAACCATACTCCTTGCAAGATATGAGGAGCCCTTTACCGAGGAAGAAATCGTCTTAGCCGAGTACGGCGCGGCGGTTGTGGGACTTGAAATTCAGCGAAACGAAAGGCTCAAAACGGAGCAGGAACAGGCTTTGGAAACGGCGGTGAAGATGGCGATCTACACCCTGTCAAATTCCGAAAAGGACGCGCTGGAAAAGATACTGTCGGAGATGACGGAGGACGAGGGCAATATTATCGCCAGCAAGATCGCGGCGAAGTACGGGCTCACCAATTCGGTAATCGTAAGCGCCTTGAAAAAACTGGAGAGCGCAGGAATTCTCGAAACGAAGTCCCTGGGCATGAAGGGAATGTATATCAAGATTCTGAACCCTCGGGTGAGAAGTTTGATCTGAATTGACGAATGAGCAGCAATTTAGTAAAATATAAAAAGGAACGATAAGGAATGGGGGCGAGGAAAATGTCTGAATTGCAAAAGAATATGGCGGATTATTTTGTTATTTGTGTAAATGAATTTGCGAAAAGATATAATTTAGGCGCAAAAGATGCGTTTCTTTATCTTGACAAATATGACGGATTAAACTTCCTCGAAGAATTTTATGATGTACAGCATACACTCTCCTTTGACGAAACCGTGGACAATTTAACAATCGTTTGCCGTAGACATGGAGGTGAGGTGTCATGATACTGTATCATGGATCAAATGTTGAAATAGCAGAAATCGATTTGACCAGATGCAAGCCGTATAAAGATTTTGGGAGCGGATTTTACCTTACCACAATAAAAGAGCAGGCAATCAGAATGGCAGAAAACAAAACCGCTGTATACGGTGGAACTCCGATAGTGACTGTTTATGAGGCTGAAGATAATATCATGGATAATCCCCAACTTAACACAAGAACTTTTGCATTAAATCCTACGATCGAGTGGGCAAGATTTATCGTCAATAATCGAAGCCGAGATTTTAACCATTACGACAGTATTGACTGCAACATTGATTGTAAATATGATATCGTATTCGGTCCGGTTGCCGACGATGCGGTAGCAGCGACGATCAGAAGGTTTTTAGGCGAAAAATTGGACGAGGAGGGGCTAAAGAAGAGATTGACCTATAAGGAACTGACGAATCAATATTCTTTTCATACAGAAAAAGCCATCGCATCTTTGAGAAAGGTTGGTGTGGTTAGTGAGTGACAAGGAGTTTTTAATTGAAGCTAACATACAGGATATAATCAAATATATTGTAACCGATTTTGGCGTGTCAGTCAGGGAAGCTATGCGTAGATTTTATATGTCAGAGATTTTTGAAAAACTTCAAGAAACAAAAACCGGATTGTATTTGGAAAGCCCTGCGTATATATATGAATTATACAAAAATGAAGCGAAGAACGGCAAATTAATCCAAGAAGAAATATAGAACTTTCGAAAACCTCCCTATGCCATCAAGCTCTCCGTAAAAAACTTCGGATTTGCGGACAAGATAAAGACGGTTCCGCTCTATGCTGCATTCTGCATTTGAACCGGAAAATTTCAGAACCGGAAAATTTCAGATCTGAATCAGAAAAAACTTTTTACGGCAAAAAACAGCACCGGAACCAGCAGGCAAGGAAGCAGGTTCATGGTCTTAAAATCCTTGATTTTGAGGATCGAAACCCCGGAAGCGGCAATCAGAAAACCGCCCACGATGGAAAGCTCCGTCATAAACGGATCGGAGATGAATTCCGCAAGAAATCCCGCACCGAGGTAGATTCCTCCCTGCCAGAGAAAGAGAACCGCTGCCGCTGCCGCGATCCCGATGCCGTAGGTGGAAGCCAGAACCATGGAAGTTACAAGGTCAAGAGTTCCGTTGGTAAAGAGAAAGGTTTCGTCCCCGTAAATGGCGCTCTGAATCGGACCCAGTATGGAAAGGGTTCCGATGCAAAAGAGTAAAATCGCGGTGGAAAGCCCCTGACCGAGACCCTCTCCCCCTTTGCGATCCACGATGCTCTGGAATTTACGGTCTATATCCAGGCCGGTACCCACGACACTGCCCAGTGCCAGGCTCACGATAAAAAGCACCGGGAAATCGCTGTTTGGCATATTGTTTACAATGGAATTGATCCCGATCCCGCAGGCGGCAAGTCCCATCGCATCGAAAAGGACTTGTTGCTGTTTTTCTTTTAAGCCCTTTTTCATCAGGCTTCCCACAACGCTCCCGACAATGATCATAGCTGTATTGTAAATGGTTCCTATCATAGCGGATCCCTCCTTAAAATTTTCTGAAAATTAATATTATAATTTTACACTTTTTCTTGTAAGTTGAGAAGCGACAGTTTATAATATTGATATGATAAAAATTCACATCAAAAGGGAGGCAAAAGAGAAAAATGGAGCCGAAGAAGATTGAAATTTTACTGGAAGCGATGGAATCCGGAAGCCTGATGGGAGTTGCCGAAAAAAACGGCTACACCCCTTCGGGACTTTCCCATCTTTTGCATCGGCTGGAAGAGGAACTGGGAGTGAAATTAGCGGAAAGAAACAATCGGGGAATCGCCCTCAGCCATGAGGGGGCGCGGCTGCTTCCCTATCTCAAAAAATGTGTGGATGCCTACAAAGACTTGGAAAAAGAAGCGGAAAGGCTGGGACAAAAGCAAGGAGAGAGCCTGCATATTGCCGCCTATGCCAGCATCGCAAAAAACTGGATGCCGGAGCTGATCGGTGTGTTTTCCAAAAACAATCCCCAAATCACCGTGGAGCTGGAAGTTGTGGGAAGACAGGAGCTTTATCGCAGCATGAAGAACGGAAAATACAATCTGATTTTCGCCTGTGAGGACAAATCCTGCGGCTATCATTTCCTGCCTCTGGCAAAGGATCGCTTTTTCGCGGTTCTTCCTCAAAGCAGTGAAGAGGAAGGCAGCTTTCCGTTGAAAAACTTTGAGAACTATCCCTTTATCATGCCCTCCTACGGGGAAGATGTGGAAGTGCATGAACTCTTTGCCGAATATGGGATCACGCCGAAGCTGCTTCCTGCTACGGCGGACGACCCGGTTATCATCGGAATGGTGGCAGGGGGCATGGGAGTGAGCATGATGTCCGAACTTGTGCTGCGGGGCAGCGGCGAAAAGGTAAAAAAACTTCCGGTAAAGCCCGACGCTTTTCGCGAGCTGGGAATCGTGTACAAAGAGAGAAAATGCTTAACCAAAGCCGAAAAAAACTTTTTGAATTTTGTCGGGGATTTTTTTCAAAAACATCTTGACTTGAACATAGATGTCTGATTTATACTGGTATTATGAAAAACATCTAAATCTATAAGATGGGAGATCGAGAAATGAGCAAGAAAAAGAAATTAGTAACACTCTTTCTGGCATTGACGGTAGTGTTTACCATGAACTTTGCGGCGATACCCGCTTACGGGGCAAGTACCCCTACAGGCACTGCAATTTCAACGGTAGACGACCTGAAAGCCATGGAAAGCAACCCGAGCGGCAGCTATTATCTGGCAAATGACATTGACCTTTCGGGAGAAACAAATCTGCTGTTGTTTACGGACAGCAAAAACCCGTTCAAGGGCACGCTGGACGGCAACGGCAAATCAATCAAGGGCTATCAGTATACGGCTTCGAGCTGGAAAGAAGATGTCGCCTTGTTCGGAACTGCCGAGGGCGCAACCTTCAAGAATCTGACCATGTCGAATGTAAATATTAGCATGACCGGCGGCGGAACTGCTGCGGGACTTGTTGCGGTGTCAAGAAACTGTACATTTAACGGAGTGAAAACCACCGGAAACATCAAGATCAGCAATCGTTACATTCTGGACGAAGACGATTGCCAGACCGATGACGGGTGCGAGGCTGCCGGAATCGTGTATTATGAGTACGAAAAAGGAACATTCAAAAGCTGTACCAACGGTATCAATATAACGCTTACTCATAAGGGAAACAATGCTCCGGTTGCCGCAGGCGTTGTATGGATTGCAGGCAAGGGTTCGATAAAGAACTGCACCAACAAAGGGAATATCTCTATAACCCATACTCCGGATCCAAACTGGGGAAGCAGCGAGTGTGAGGCTGCGGGCATAACTGGGCTTTACACCGGCAGCACAAATATTTCAGGCTGCAAGAACAGCGGCAACATCACCATTACAGGTGAAAAAACAACAGACAACGCCTATAATTTTACTGTAGGCGCGGCAGGTATAATTATAAGTACACATTCCAGCGTAATATCCTGCACCAATACAGGCAACATCAGCATCATCAACAATGCAACGAATCACCAGGGTTCCACAGCGGCGGGTGTAGCCTGTAACGTAAGCTATGTGGGTAAAAAAGTTTCAAAATGCAGCAACAGCGGTGCAATTTCATACAAAGGCGCTGAGGTGGGCATTGGCGAAATCTGTATTGCAGGAGTCGTAGGCAGCGTAACTAAGGCTGAACAGACCTATAACAAGGGCAAGATTTCGATAAACAGCAATGTGACCGCAAATGCAGGAGGCATCGCGGGATTCTGCGCAGATATGAGAAACTGCTACAATGCAGGGACGGTTACGCACAAGGGCAAAGGTAACGCAGGAGGGCTTGCCGCAACCGCAGATGTCCTGGACGGATATGTGAAGCTGAACTATTCCACAGGTAAGGTCAGCGGAAGCAACAGCAGGCTGATAAAGGGTCAGCTCATCGGCTACTATGGCGGCGGATACGATGTGATGAAGAGAAATATCTTCAATAACTACTATACAACATCGGGCAAAGCCTATGGCGCAGCAAACTTTACATGGAAACCGTGGCTTGCAACCGCGATTAAAGTTTCCAAGATTACTTCGGCGAACTGCTCGAAGCTCAGCTCCAAATACTGGACATATTCCTCAAAGTATGGTAGACTGATCCTTAAGAACAACAAAGAAAAATAAGATAGTGCTCGCCGCCGGGTGAGAAACGCTGATACAAGCGACGAATCTCGTATCGTTAGGCCTTAGAAGATACGGGGTGCGT
>CAVHEY010000070.1:0-8230 GCA_963635155.1 Bacteroides stercoris | reverse complement strand
CCTCTACCCAATAGGTTCCTTCATCCAGCGAAACCGTATATGCGCCGTCAGCTTGCGTAATGTCGGCCAGCAGATCAGTTTCGCCCTTAGAGCTCTCACTGTATGTATAGAGTTTCAGGGATGCCACCTGTGCGTCGTACATTCCGCTGAGAGTCAGCTGAATCTTTCCATCTTCCTGCTGTCCTCCTTCATTCGGGGTCGGATTCCCTGTTACAAGCGTGTTTTCCGCATTGTTCCCTAAGCTGTCCGTTTCACCTGCCCAGGCCATGCTCGGCATATAGGTAAATACCATCATCACTGCCATGAGCATAACCAGCACTCGTTTGAAATAACTTGTTCTTTCGTTGTTCATTTAGGTTCTCCTTTCAATATTTCGCGTGGGCTTCGGTCACCTTCGCCTTCGCGCCGCTTTTCTTCCGTGCAATGCGCTCCCACTTGCGATATCTATGTAAACACTATTTGTTGTTGTGGACTTTTTAGTCGGCAGGCGCTTCCTGAATGCCCTGCTTCTGCGTAAGCACTTCGGCTTCTTTGGCTGACGCAGCCCGTATGGTTTCTACCGGCCCCGCCTTGTGCCTTTCCTTGCGAAATTCCCGCTGGCGAATGTGTTTTTCCCTGCGGCGGCGGTGTCTTTCCAAATAAACCTCCGAGACTTCTTTTACTCCCGCCTTTTCCAGCATCCTTGCCCAGGGCCCAAAACGCTGTTTCAGCACGCCGTCATAAACAAGATCTGCCCGTCCCGGCATCCGGTTATTTTCCGCCACGAAGTCCCGCACAAGCTGCAAAAGCTCCGCGTCCGTAAGTTCCCTATATGGTTTTTCCAGCTGCCTGAGAGCCTTTGACTTCTCCGCGTCTGTTAGGTTCGGATCGCTTTGAATGCTTTCTTTCAGCTCTCTCTGGGTCATTTTTATTTTCTCTTGCATTTTTCGTTTCCCTTATCTCTTGCCCCATGGGCAGCGCCGCCGCTGCAGCGCCACCCCATAAGGATGAAAAGTTTCAAATAAAAAAACAGGCTGCCTCCAAACAGTCTGCTATCCGTCATCTTTTTGCGCAACAATCTGCGCCATGTCCGCAAAGTGCCGCCGGACAAGTTCACATACCGTTGTAATATGAAAGCTCCTCGCGTCCCGCTTACCTTTAGGCTCACGATGTCATTTCCCTGCTGTAGAGGTCTATTTACATCCGAGCAATAACTCGTCTCCCGACTCGTCGCTTAGCTTCTGCCCCAGCGCATCTCGGTTGCTTGCCAGTCGGGGAGTCTCACCCCACTTCCGTTAGTTATCCTCGTTCCTATCTGTTTTTTTCCACACAAAAAGACTTCTCGCGACAAACCCGTCTAAGGGCGCAAAGCGCCCCAACCGGACTTCGCAAAAAGTCTCTACCATCATAATTGTTCTGCTGTAATCTGTTTTATCTCACGCAAAAAATCAGTCCCTAAACTAGAACCTGCCTGCCTGCCTGCCTGCCGCAAGAACCGTGCCAGACATTAAATTTTCAGAGAAATTTGCGTGCATTTTCGTATTTCCTTTCCGAAATCTCTAAAGAATAGTTTACACCAAGCCGCCCGATTTGTAAAGTGAAATTTTTTGCAACACAAAGGCGGCTCTTTCGAGCCGCCCTGATATTCTTTGAAACGCCGGATTTTTCCTTCACCGCTTACACCGCGGTGGGCGAAGCGACAAGTTTATTTCACTGTCGCCGCGTCAAAATGCGCATGAAAAATCGTTTGTGGCTAGGTGCCGCAACTCAAATTCTTCCGATGACGCAGGAAATTTTTCGCTATGCAAGGCGCCCGATGCAAATTCGCACGGAGCGTACTTAGCGTACGTGAGTACGGATTTGCAGCGAGCAACACAGCAGAGCGGAAAATTAACAAGTCATTCCCAAATGCGCAGGAAAAATCGTCCGTGGCTAGGCGGCAAGGTGGCGAGAAGCGGAGCGTACATGAAGTACGTGAGCACCGCAGAACACCTCGGTGGGCAACGCCACAGGAAACACAAAGGCGGCTCTTTCGAGCCGCCCTGATATCCTTGAAACGCCGGATTTTTCGTTCACCGCTTACACCGCGGTGGGCAACGTCACAGGAGTTTTTCATTCTAAGTTATAATTTCCGAGCCTAGCCGAGGAAATTATATCGAATCCTCCTTGCGGCAACGCCGCCAGCCGCGTATGCGGCATAGAAATCGAAGATTCGTTATTCTTCTTCCATAGCTTTCATATTCGGATCCTTATGCAATTCGCAGCCCGTCGCAGCCTGAAGCTCGTCCCAAGTGTAGTCCGGGTGAAGTTCGGTTACCCAGATACCGTCTTCTCTGACTTCCATAACAGCCATCTCGGTGATGATCTTTGTTACGCACTTTTCTGCGGTAAGGGGAAGGGTGCATTTCTTAAGGATCTTGTGGTTACCTTTCTGGGTGTGGAGCATGGTGATGATAACCTGAGGGCATCCTGCGCAGAGGTCCATAGCACCGCCCATACCTGCAACCTTCTTGCCCGGTACGATCCAGTTTGCAAGGTCTCCGTTTTCGGCAACTTCCATAGCGCCGAGAACCGTAGCCTTTACGTGTCCGCCTCTTACGAGACCGAAGGATTCTGCCGTATCGAAATATTTTACTCTCGGAACTGCGGTTACGTAAGTTCCGCCGGAGTTGATGATATCAACGTCAAGATTGCTTGCGTCCGCAACTGCATCGATTCCCGCGAATCCGTTTTCGGAGTGGAATGTAACTGTTATGCCATCCGGAATGTAGTCTGCGACCATAGTCGGAAGACCGATACCTAAGTTAGCGAAATCGCCGTCTTCAAATTCTTTCGCGCATCTTTTCGCGATTCTTACTTTTAAATCTGCCATTTCTTTTCTCCTTCCACGATAGTTTCTACAAGCACGCCTGCAACTGCGAAGTAATCCGGATCGATTTCGCCGATTTCAACCAATTTTTCAGGAGCAATGATGGTGTGCTTGGAAGCGCCTGCCATTACGTAGTTGAAGTTCTTCGTTGCCTTTGAGCAGTAGTAGTTACCGAATTTGTCGGCAACAGATGGTCTGATGAAGGAATAGTCGGCGAAAAGCGGCAATTCGAACAAGTATTTCTTACCGTTAATTTCTACGACCTTCTTTTCTCTGCCGAGTTCATCAAGCTCCGTTTCCATAGGTGTACCAACACCGGTAGGAGTAAGTACGCCGCCAAGACCGTAAGCCGCAGCTCTGATCTTTTCAGCCAGTGTTCCTTGTGGAACCAATGTGTATTTAAGAGTTCCCTCTGCGAACTGTTCGTTCAATTTTGGGTTAACACCAAGGTGAGATGCGATGATGTGATCTACCATATGGTGTTCGAGTAATTTGCCGATGCCTCTTGCAGTCTTTGCTGCAAATTCGCCGGCAGGCTGACCTGCATCGAGACCGCCGTCGTTACCGATAACGGTGAGATGTTTTACGCCCTTTTCTACTAATGCATCCATCAAGATCTCAGGGGAACCTGTTGCAAGGAATCCGCCGACCATGATAGTCATGCCGTCTTTCACTCCGGCTACTGCTTCTTGCGCAGTCTTAATTTTGTTAACCATGTTTTCACCTTCCTGTTTAGTATTACAATATACATCTCTTATACATTACTCCCCCTACAGGTTTTTGTCAAGTAAAGATGTATAGCTTAAATTCACCTGCCCGACATATTTCAGCCGGGCAAGGGTAATTTTTATCGTTTTGTCAGCGCTTATCTGTCCGCGATGTTCGGCTTATCCTGCCAGCCGCGCTTTTCGACTTCCTGCATGATGTAGGACATTACGTGTTCCGCGTATTTTCCCGGACCGAAGCCTGCGTCATAGCCTAATTCCTGCGCAAGCTCGTGGGAAATTCTCGGGCCGCCGCAGGTAAGGATAATCTTGTCACGAAGTCCCTCTGCTTCCATCAGCTCTTCCATCTTGGTAAGCTGTTTGATGTGGATATCTTTCTGTGTTACGGTCTGGGATACCAGAATCGCGTCTGCGTTTACTTCCTTTGCCTTTGCAATCAACGCTTCGCAAGGAACCTGAGAGCCCATGTTGTACGGAACAACGTGTTTGAATCTTTCAAGACCAAAGTGGCCGTGGAAGCCCTTCATCTGAATGATCGCGTCGATCCCTACGGTATGTGCGTCGGATTCGATGGAAGCGCCTACTACAACGATGTCTCTGCCGATGTGTTCGCCGATCCATTCGCCGCATTCAACACGGTCCATAACGACACCCTCTACCTTCGGAACCTTGATTGCCGTATAGTCGATGGTTGCCTGCGCGGAGCCATATACGTTGAAGAACGTGTATCCCTTTGTAAGTTCGCAGTAGTAGCAAACGTTCGGTTCTTCCAAGCCGAGCTTTCTTGCGTACTGCTTTGCGCATTCTTCCGCTTCTTCGCCGTAAGGTACCGGAAGCGTGAAAGATAACTGAACTTTACCGTCGTTTAAGGCGTCGCCGTAAGGCTTGACGCACGTTAAGTCAACTTGAGTCGTTGCTGTTGTTACTTTATTCTCTGACATTGTTTCGCACCTCCCTATTCATGATCCATAAATAACTCGATAAATGGATTGAAGTAGTTTTCACCCTTTGTGCATACGCCCTCAAGACCGTGACCGCCGTCAAACGGACGCTTTACGCCGCCGAAAATACCCTTTTCGATGGTGGAGAAAAGTCCTTCCTGTTCTACCTGAGCAAGCAGATCGTCTGCCTTTTTCAGAACTTCCTGGGCGCGGCTCTGAATGATTCCGCCTTCCTTAAATTCAACTTCGTCACCGATATGGCGGCAGTTATTGAAGATATACTTCGCGTTTTCGATCGCAAGGTATCTGTCCTGCATCAGCGGTGTGTGAATCGCTTCTGTCAGCATACCGGTAAGAAGCAGGGATTGGTGCGTCCAAACCGTAACCAGGTTGAACAGCGCGTCCTGAAGATGTCCTCTGAAGATGTTTCCTGTCATGAACTTTGTAGGCGGCATGTATTTTAATCTTGCGTTCGGGAAGATTTCTCTTGCCATCTGTGCCTGGGATAATTCAAGGAGGAATCCGTCCTCTGTCATAGGGTCCATTTCGAATGCGTGTCCAAGACCCATCTGGTTTTCCGGAATGTTGGCCAGTACCGCGAACTGTTCGTTGATGAACTGGGAAGCGGTTACCGTGTGAGCGGCTTCGATTGCATCGTCTGTGGTGAGGTAGTTGTCCTCGCCGGAGTTAAAGATGATTCCGCAGTATCCGATGATGACTCTGGACATGAACTGGTCAACCAGAGTTCTCTGCATATTGATGTCACGGAACAGGATTCCGTAAATTGCGTCGTTGAGCATTACGTCCAGTCTTTCCAGTGCGCCCATTGCGGCGATTTCAGGCATACACATACCGGAGGAGTAGTTACAAAGTCTGATGTATCTTCCAACTTCTTCGCCTACTTCGTCAAGGGCTTTTCTCATGATTCTGAAGTTTTCCTGAGTTGCGTAGGTACCGCCGAAGCCTTCGGTCGTCGGACCGTAAGGTACGTAGTCAAGGAGGGACTGAGCGGTGGTTCTGATAACCGCGATGATGTCCGCGCCCTGTCTTGCGGCAGCCTGTGCCTGAATAACGTCTTCGTAAATGTTACCGGTAGCTACGATTACATAGATATAAGGCTCCGGACCTTCGCCGATTCTATCAAGATATTCCTGACGTTTTGCCTTCTGCATATCGATTCTTTCGAAGGTTTTCTTGATGGCAGGCTTAATCGCTTCTGCGGCTTCCTCCTGGGAGCAGGTCGGAAGCTTGGTGATTTCCAGCTTTCCTGCTGCGATTTCCTCTGCGATTTCCTGTGGCTCTTTGCCTGTCTGTACAATTGCGTTGCCGATCCAGTAAGCGGCTCCCGTAGGCAGCGCTCCCGCTTCTTTGATGTGGTCAACAACCACGTTCGGAAGCGGTGTTTCAAGCTCGTCAACGCCGTCGATGCCTAAAAGTCTAACGATTGTTCTTTCGGTTGACACAGTTGTGTGACGGTCGATAAATTCCTGCATATCGTGGGCGATGTTCGCGGCATGCTGGCGAGCGCTGTCAACAACTTTACGGTCAATGTTCAGTTTGCTTTTCATCCTTTTTCTCCTTATCACATATATTTTTTCGCACCTTCGATAATCTCCTTGTCGATTCCCAACATGGCGGCTATGCTCAGTGCTTCCTTTGGAACTTGTGTATGGTTATCCACGCGATACAGACGATAGTCCATATGCTTGGAAATTATATTTATCCTGTCACGGCGGTTTGCGTAGCGGATTTCGCGTTCAAGAAGGTCGAAATTGCAGTCTGTAAGTCCTCTTACCTGCATATTTACGATGCCCTCCCGCTCCGTCACCGATTCAAAATGCGTCGTAATCAGGGAAATATACGGTTTTTCGATGAGGTAATCCACCAGACTCTTGGTCAGCGCCGTTCCCTCCGTCGGGTTCGTACCCGAAGCTATCTCGTCAATCAAAATCAGACTTCTGTCCTGTCCGTGATCCAGAATCTCCTTCAATTCTTCCATCTCGGAGCCAAAACTGGAAAGTCCTCTTTCCACTGACTGGGAATCGCCGATCAAAATCTGCATATAGTTTGAAAGTCCGATTCTTGCGTGTTTTGCAGGGACGAAGAATCCGTACTGCACCAGTATCGGGATCTGCCCCGCCAGTTTGAGGGAAATGGTCTTGCCCCCCATATTCGCGCCGGTTATCAGGGTCACGCCGTCCCTAAGCTCCAGCGAAATCGGGCAATATTCCTTGCCCTTCTGTTTGATGATATCCTCCACCTGAATGTTCCTGCCGTCTTCGAAGCAAATGATATGCTCCTCTGCGATTTCCGGCTTGGTCATGTGGTGGCGAATGGCATAGATTGCCTTTGCAAGAGCAAGGTCGAGGGCGCCGATCTTCTCGCAGTTTTCCAAAAGCACATGGGCTTTTTTCGCAATTTTCGCGGAAAGCTCGCCTCGCACCCTTTCTTCTTCTATATCAATCTTTGCGTTGATTTCTTCTATCTCGTTAACAAATTTATAAATTTCTTCGGTAGGTTTCAGCTGCAGGGTGAGGCTCATATAGTCCTGGTCCACCACTTCCAGCTCCGGCAAAGCCTGAATCCGTTCAAAGTCCGGATTCGACCGCGCCAGCACGATATCGAATTTCGGCGTAAGCTGCACGCCATGCTCTTTCCTGAGTTCCTCCCGTTTCTGCTTCTGCGCCTTGCGGATCTGAACCTCGTATTCCCGCTTCTTTGCCCGAAGATCTGTCAAAAGCTCGCTGAACTCGTTATATATGTAAAAGGTGTTCAGCCTGTCCCCCGTTGGGTCAAGCTCGTCCAGCAAATCCTCCGTATCCGCAAGGAAATATTCCTCCGGCACGGTGTCCACCACCGGCTCATTTTCCCCCGCTTCCCGGGAAAAATCTTCTTTCCCTTCGTCAGCGGGTCTGCACTCCGAAACGCAGTGAGCACCCTTATAGTCCCCAACCTCGTGTTCGATGGTCAGCTTGCGAAGCTGCCTCATCTGAAGAAGCAGCGATTTTACCTCGTAAAGCTCCACCGTGGAAAGGGCGGCGCTTCCGCTTCGCTGAACCGTCAGGGTCGGGTCTTTCATTTCCATGAAAACTTCCTGAATCTTGTCCGTCAAAACCTTGTTTTGTCTGACAAAATAGATCATTCTCTCCACCCGATCAAGCTCGTCCCGTAGCTCCTGCTCTTCACCCGGAAAATACGGGCGTATGTCCTTGAGCTGTTTCTTGCCGAAGGGCGTATTCAGGTCGAGGCTGTACATGACGTATTCAAGACCTGTCTCTTTTCGGGTTTTGACATTTGCAAGTCTTCTGTTCGTTCCCTGTCTCATCTTTACATCCTCACGTCTATGATTGGAATGTCCGGGATCGCCTTTTGCATTTCCGAAAGGAGCAGGCGATTGTCAAAGGTGTAGCCCGCCGGCGCCCAAGGATTCACGGTGATTGCCGCGATCTTGATGTTTTTCAGCACGCAGGGGCGAAATCCTTTCTTGCGGAAAATTCCCCAGTCCATGGCATTCACAAAAATCTTCGTCGGGTCCTTCAGCACGAATCTTACTTTTTTGAGATTCGAAAGGCTGATATCCGAAATTACGCTGTTTGTGAAGGCTCCCGGTATATATATATATTCAGTTTTCTCGTTGATGGCTCCGTTGATTTCCTTTGCCGCTCCAAGCCCCGTAACGAGGTCGAGCTTCGTAACGGTTCCGTCGCCGTCAACAA